>DATCBF010000362.1:0-10866 GCA_036512025.1 Solirubrobacterales bacterium | reverse complement strand
GGCCCCAGCCGCTTTGGCACCTTCGATCCGAGCGACCCGACTGCTTCTCCACCACCGCCGCAGTTGGGCGAGGCGCCAAAGAGGACCGTGATCGAGAGCAGGGCGCCGATCAGCACCGCGAGCAGGCCCAGCGGTAGGCCGAGCACCAGCTTCGGCGCCCGGGCCACAGGGATCGAGCCGGCCTCCACCGCGCTCACCCGGGCGCCGAGATCGAGACGACCCGCCACCTCGGGCCGCGCTTCTTGACGAGGAAGCCGACCGAGAAGGGCACCGAGCGCCCATCGCCGATCTTGACCGAGGCGGCGAGCGTCGTCTCGCTGCGGGGTTCGAGCGTGACGGCGAGGGCGTGAGGGCGAAGCCCGCGCCGGGCCGCGGGCACCCTCGTCGCCGCGACCGCAAGGTCTTTGTCGAGCCCTGCGGTGGCGCCAGGAAGCTGTGGCGGGTGGCGGCGGTAGACGCTGGCGGCGTAGGCGAGGGCGAAGCGGCGAGCGAGGCGGGCTGCGGGCGCCAGGCGCCGCGTCGAGATCGCCCCGCGTTGTCCGCTTAGCAGCGAGGAATCAGGCGAGCGCGACTGGCCGCCCTCGGCACAGCCGAGCAAGGCGCCGGCCAGGAAAACGAGCGCGGCGAACGACGAAACTCGGACACCGAGAGTCGCGCCTGGCCGGCGCTGGGGCGGCGTGTCGCGGGCGTCCTGCATCCGCCCTAGATGTCCATGCAGAGCCGAATTTGCATCGAATTAGCGCCCAGTCGATGCAAAACGCTTTCTTCATGGACAAGTGGGTAGGAGAAAGAACAGCCGAGTGCCTCAAACGTTGCAGTGCGATGGTCGCACTTCAACCAAAGGGCACAGTCGAAAGGCCCTGAGATGTACGGAACGAAGGTCAGAGACGAGCTGAGCCAGGCAAAGCTCGACGAGGCGCGGAGGGGGTTCATACAACTCCTCCGCAAACGCTTCTCGCCGCAGTTCATCGCCAACCACGGCGAGGAACTCTTCGCCAAGGCCGCGCTCGAATACAGCCGCAAAATCAACGAAGGTGCGGAGATCGAGACGCCGGTCGGCTGGCTGATCAACTGCGCCTGGCGGCGGACCGGCGGCCTCCTTGAAGCGCAGGGTCGCACCCCGGACATGGTTTCTGCGGAGCTGGCCGCGGGCCTCACTGACGAGCGGGGCCAGAGCCCTGAGCAGGTAGCGCTGGAGACCGACCGCTTCGACAAGGTCCACAAGGCGGTCGATCAGCTCTCCCGGGAGGAGCGCCAGCTTCTTGAGCTCTCCTACTTCGAGGGCATGGCCGTGCGCGAGGCGGCGCGCGAACTGCACTGGCATCCCTCGAAGGCCCAGCGCTGCCACGAGGCGGCACGGCGGCGGCTGCAGGAGCTGCTCGGCGTCAGCAGCTCCGACGATCTCCAGATCGAGATCGGCCTCGCCGCCTATGTCTCACTCGCGGCCGAAGCCTCGACGGGAGGCCGCATCACCGGCCTGCTGCAACGAGCGGGTCAGAAATCCGCCGAGGGCCTGGCCTCACTCAAGCAGCAGGCAGCAGCGACGTATTCGCGGGCGGTTGATCCGACGCCTCTCGCCGGCGCGCGACCGGGGACCGTCGCGGCGCTTTTGGTCAGCTGCGTGACGATCGGGGGAGGCGCCGCCACCTACTGCGCCCAACACAGCGTCGATCCCCTGAGCGCGGCGAGCGGTCTGATCTCCGGCGAAGACGAATCCAAGGCCGCGGAAAGCAACCCGCCGAGCGAAACGACGGCGGTCGCTCCGCTCGAACCGCAGCCGACCACCACCGAAGAAACGGTCAGCGAACCGTCGCCTTCACCGGAAGCCCAGCCCCAGCCGCAGGCAAAGCAGGAACCGGAACCCAAGCCCGAACCTGAACCGACTCCACCTCCCGAACAGAGCTTCGAACCTGCCTCACCCGACTACCCAGCCACCGAAGCGGCGAGCGAATCGGTGGCGCCCGAAACCTCAAGTCCCGAAAGAGCAAGGCCCGCCCCGGTATCCGGCGGCGCACCCCAATTTGGAGGTCCCTAATGCGAATTACGAACTGCGCAATCCTCACGGCACGGAGGCTCCGAGTGCTGGCCCTGGCACCCTTGATTGGCTTCGCGATGCTGGGAACTCCGGGGTCGGCAGCGGCTGGCGAATTCACCATCACCGCCTGTCAGGCTGACGCCGGCAATTTCTCCAGCGGCGCCTTCGAAAACTTCGCGACCCGGGGGATGCGCTGGCGGCGGGCCTGCAATCCCCTGGGCCCGGGCCTGCGCGGTTTGGTCACGGCGAACACCGTCACCGGCACGCGGGTCGCCCACGGCGCCCAGTCCGCGTTTGTTCTCAATGCCCCTCCTGGGACCGCATTCTCGCGCCTGCGCTGGTCGGGCCACGCGCAGCGGCGCGACTGCCGCTACGCACTGCAGATGTATGCGGTGCGCCCGGACGGGTCGGACGCGACGATCAAAGACGTGCGGGCGAATCGCAACTGCCCTCAGCCCGAAGGCGCACAGGCGTCGAGTTGGCCACGACCACGGGCGTACGACCTCGGCGGCGCTACGAAGATCGTGCAGCGCGTGGTCTGCGTCGGTGCCTCCTCGGGCCAGTTCTGTTCCGGGCACGGCCTCAACTACATCCAGACCTTCACCGCCGAAGCAACCGTCGTCGACAACTCCGGGCCGGCGGTGAGCATCGTCGCCGACACTCCTCTCGCCGAAGGCGCTTGGGTCCACGGCAAGCAGAGCCTCAACTACGAAGCCACCGACAACGTGGGGGTCAAGCGTGGCTTTGCGACTCTGGCGGCTGTTAGGAGCACCGATGACACTCGCGCCTGCGACTACTCGCAGCGGATTCCGTGTCCGAACGGCCCAGGGCAGATTGGCGCCGTTGAAACTGAACGAGCCCCCGAAGGCACCCAGCAGCTCTATGTCACCGCGGAAGACGCCGCCGGCAACACCGCCAACTCGGCAGCGGTGACGGCACATATCGACAACGCAGCACCGGGCGCCGTCCAGGTGGGCGTCGAAGGCGGGGAATCCTGGCGCAACCGCAATGGCTTCGACGCCGTCTGGCAAAACGCACCTGAACCCGACCGGGCGCCGATCACCGCGGCGCACTACCGGTTGTGCCGGGCCGGCGGCGGCGATTGTGTCGAAGACGGCCAGGGCGGCTCCTCCATCGCACAGCTCGACAACCTGACCGTGCCCGCCCCCGGCGAATGGGAATTGCGCCTCTGGCGTGAAGACGCGGCCGGCAACCAGCAGCCGGACAACGCCTCGGTGCCGGTCAAGCTCCGCTTCGACCCCGAACCCCCGCAGCTGGGCTTCGAAGCCCAATCAGCCGCCGATCCGACGCGGGTGTCCGTCCAGGTAACCGACCCGATCTCCGGACTCGGCGGCGGCGAAATCGAGATCAGCCGAGTGGGCTCGGGCACCTGGCAGGCGCTTCCGACCACGCAGGAAAACAGCCATCTGCTGACCAGGATCGACGACGCGGCGCTGCCTGCCGGCGAATACGAACTGCGGGCCACCGCCCACGATCAGGCCGGCAACCTTGCGAGCACGACCCAGCGCCTCGACGGGCAGCCGATGAAGGTGAAGCTGCCGCTGCGGATCGCCTCCTCGATCCGAGCCGGGGCGATCGAGCGCAAGCGGGTGCGGAAGACCGTCCACCACGGCGGCAAGTCCCACAAGACGACCCGCACGGTCACCGTCCTCAGCAAGAGCGCGAAGGTCGGTTTCGGCCACCACGTTCGCCTCGCCGGAACCTTGGTCGACGGCTCGGGCAACCCGGTTGCCGGCGAGCAGGTCAAGGTCTACTCGCAGCCCCCCGAAGGAGATGAAGCGCTGGTCGCGACGCTGACCACCGGAGGCCAGGGCCACTTCGACTACGCGCTCGACGCCAAGGCCTCGCAGACGCTGCGCTTTGTCTACGGGGGGACGGCCACGCGCCTGCCGGCCGAAGACAAGGTCGCTTTGGGCGTCACTGCCCACTCGACCTTCTCCGTCGACCGACAGCGAATCCTTAACGGCCAGTCCGTCGTCTTCAGCGGCAAGGTCGAGGGCCGACCGCTACCGGCGGCGGGCAAGCTGATCGAGCTCCAGGTCTGGCTCTCCGACGAATGGTCGACCTTCCGCACGATCCGCAGCAAAGCGGATGGCAGCTGGCGGATTCCGTATCGCTTCCAGCGAACCTGCGGCCTGGAGCACTTCCGCTTCCGCGCCCACCTTCCCGGCGAGGCCGGCTATCCACTCGAGCCAGGGCAGAGCTCTGTACTTGCGATCACCGTGAAAGGACAGCCATGCTCTGCCAGATAGCCAAGCTCAGCGAGCCCAAGGAGGAACCGGCATGTTGAAAGTCCCGCGGCCCCGCCTCACCTACGCCAACGTGGTTGCCACGCTGGCGCTCTTCGTCGCCCTCGGAGGCAGCTCCTACGCGGCGCTGAAGATCTCCGGCCGAGACATCCAGAAGAAGACGATCACCGGCCAGAACATCAAGCCCAACACTCTCGGGCGGCGGCAGATCAAGGAGTCCAGCTTGAGCGCGGTGCCGCGGGCGCTGAACGCGGCCAAGCTTGAAGGCCATACGGCCGAAAGCTTCCTGGTGCGCTGCCCGCAGGGGACGATTCCGGTTGCCGGCACCTGCATCGAAACCCAGGCTCATTCGCCGGCCGCCTACGGCACGGCCGTCTACGAATGCGGCAGGACTGACACCCAAACTGCGGCGGGCCGCCGCTTGCCCACCCACGACGAGCTGATGGAGGCCCTGACGCACGAGGAAATCCAGCTCGCCTCCGGCGGCGAGCTGACGAGCGAAGTCTCCGCTTCGACCAGCGAAGCGGGTCGCGTCAACGACCTCTACATCACCGAAAAAGGCGGAGCCGTCGGCCTTACTCCCGACACCTTCGCCGGAGCGAAGTCCTACCGCTGCGTCGCGCCACCGCTGAATTGAGATCCACGATCGACAAGTGAGGAGAAATCCGATGCCCTGGTTCCATGAGTTTCTGACGTCCGTATCTCGCTCACGCGCTAGCTGGCAGCCTGGGTTCGGGAGGAGAGCATTGGCCGCTGTGCTCAGCCTCGTTCTCGTTCTTGGCACGATCTCGCCCGGCATCGCCTTCGCCGGAGAAGCCGACAGCGAACAGGAAGGCTCGGCGCCTCCCGGCGCTCTGCCAGGGCTCGAAGAAGGACCGGAACTAGGACCAGGCGGGGAAGAAACGCCGCTGGAAGAACTGCCAGGGTCGGTCGTCAGCGGTGAAGGCGGTGAAGAAGAAGCGCCGATCGAAACCGAACCGGCGCAGGAATCCGAACTCCCGGCCCCCACTCCCGAAGTGTCGGAACCGACCGTAGAAGCCCCACCAGCCACGACCGAAGGGGCGACGGGCACGCCCGCGCCTGAGTCTGAATACGGCCCCAGCTATGAACCGGTCACGCCCTCGCCCTCCCCGGCGCCGGTCGAAAACCAACCGATCCCTGCCCCTGAAGGCTCTCCTCCCACTCCCCCTGTCCAGCACTCCCCAGAAGCCGTGCAGACCGCACCCGAAGCACCGCCGCCGGGCAGCCCCGTCGAAGCGCCCGAAACCGAACCGGCCTCGCCACCGCAGGCGATTCCGCCAAAGCCAAACGGGACCGTCGGCAGCCTCGCCGGGCACGCTTCCTACACGGTCCAGTCGGGTGACTGCCTATGGTCGATCGCCGAACGCCTGCTCCCTGCGGGCGCCGGAATTACTGAGATCGAAGCGGAGGTCGCACGCCTCTGGCGGCTGAACGCCGCCCGCATCGGCACCGGCGACCCGAGCCTCATATATGCCGGAACCGCGTTGCAGCTCCACTGAGGGCGACCAGATACCGGAGGTGTGGCGGTCGACCCCGGAAAAGGTCGACCGCTTCTCCTCACTGATCGAAGCCGGAAAAGAGGCTCATTGACCGCTGGCGGTACTGGGTCGAAGCGCCGGCAGATGTGCGGACCTGCGCGGGGCCGGCGACTCGAACTCTTCCTCACTCGACAGCGCCAACAGAGCGCGAACAACCCCCGAGGCTCCATAGCTCAACACGTCGAGACCGTGCTTGCCGTGGCTCTCGCGCCCCCGGTCGATGGCGTCTGCCACCTTGGGGTCGAGGTAGTCGCAGGAGAGGAAGTTGAGCAGGACGTGGCGCCGTTGCTCCAGCGCCAAATCGAGGACGGCGTTGAGCGCATCGACTGCCGCCGGATCAACCCGCCCGACAAGTGCCACTTCTAGGCAATCCCCGCCGATCTCCCGGGAGTGAAGATGAGACGAAGACACCTATGCAGCGTTTCATGTATTCGGCGTTGAAGCAACCAGGGGAGCGCCACATATTGCGCTAGGTGCTTCATTTAGGAATCGGCGGGCCCGCCCGATGCAATCGGGCCGCTGGCTGGACAGCGGGGGTGCAAGGCACCTCTAGCCAAAGGAGTCCGCCGTGGCCCTCGCAGCCCTCGTCAAGTTCCAGCTCGCGCTCGAGAGCGCAGCGGTCAGCATCAAGCCCAACCCCAGCGGCGGGCCAGGCACCCCGGCGCTGGAAAAACTCGTCAACTGGCTCGCCGCCATCGTCCTGCTCGGCTGCGCCGCCGGCTTGCTGATCGGTGCCGCGCAGTGGGCGCTGGGCAGCAAATCCAACAACTTCAGCCACGCCTCTGACGGCAAACAGAAGGTCTTCTACTCGCTCGTCGCCGCCTTCGTCGTCGGCGCCGGGGCAGCGCTGATCAACTTCTTCTACACCTCCGGCACGACGGTCAAATGATGGGCCGCGCTCGCAGCGACTCCCCGTCCGGGCGGCGACGTCTGCTCCTCGCCGCTCTCGCCACCCTCCTGCTCGGCCTGCTGATCGGCCGGGCCCTCTCCCCCACCCAAAGCGACCGCGCCGCGATACCTGCCCAAGCGGGAGCGGCGCGGTCGCTGGCCGGGGTTCCGGTCGGCTTTGCCGACACCCCTGCCGGGGCCGCGCAGGCGGTCGCCGCCTACCAGCGGGCCTTCGCCACTCCGGCGATCCTGCGCCCCGCCGTGATGCGAGCGCGGATCAAGGCGGTGGCAGCCCCCGACTACGCACAGACGATGCTCGCCGCCAACTCGCCCGGCGCCGAGCGCCTGGCGGCGGGACCGATCGGGGTCGGCGTCAGCAAAGGCATCCAGACCCTCTACGAGGCGGTCCCGATCGGCTACCGGGTCGAGTCCTTCGACGGCGAGCGCGCCCGCGTCCTCACCTGGGGCTTCACCTTGCTCGGCAACGCGGCCTCCGCCGAACCAGCCGCCTACTTCGGCCTCACCCACACCGAGCTCGCCTGGATCGACGGCCGCTGGCAGATCGCCGAAACCAAGGCGGGCTTCGGACCGACGCCGAAGCTGGCGACGAAGCCGGGGCCGCTCGGCGGCTACGGCGTGATCGACCTGGCACGCGGGCTTGAAGGCTATGAGCTGGCTCCGTAGCTCCCTGGTGATCGCGGTCGCGGCCGGGCTGCTGGCGAGCCTGGTCGTGCTCGCCCAGCCCTCGCCGCCGAGCGCTCGGGCGAACGTCGCCTGCGACGTCGGCAGCGCCCCGGCGGGGGTCGTCAGCGAAGGTGTCGGCGCGATCACCGGCGGTGCGATCGGTGGCGGCAACCCGGTCGGCGATGCCTGCAACGCGGTCAGCGGCGCGGTGACCGGCGCCGTCACCGCGCCAATCAGCGATGCCCTGCAGAGCGTCGGCAACGACGTCTTTCAGCAGATCACCAGCTGGGTCGCCGACGGTGCCAGCTGGCTGATCGGTCAGGTCGTGACGACGATCGAGGAAACGACGACGCCGCAGCTGACGACCAAAGGCTTCCTCACTCAGTACGGGAAAATGGCCGAGATCGCGGCCCTGATGGGGTTGGCGATGCTGCTGTTGGCGGTGCTGGAGGGACTGGCGCAGGGAAACACCGGCCTGCTCGCCCGTGTGGTCGTGATCAACCTGCCGCTGGCCTTCATCGCCACCAGCGTCGCCTACGCGGTGGTGCAGCTGCTGCTGGTCGCCACCGACGAGCTCTGCCACACGATCGCCAGCGCCAGCGGCGACAACAGCCAGCACTTCTTCAAGGCGGCGATCTCCGGCCTCAGCGAAGCGGGTGGCTCGGCGGGCAAGGAAGTCGGCGGAGCCGGCGGAACCAATCCGGTCGGAGAAGTCGCCGGCCAGGCCGAGGGCGCGACCGCGGTGCCACTGTTCGTCACCTTCCTCGCCGCGATCATCGGCGCCTTCGCCGCCTTCATGGTGTGGCTGGAGCTGCTGATGCGCGACGCGGCGATCTACGTCGTCGCCCTCTTCATGCCGCTGGCGCTGGCGGCCTCGATCTGGCCGCGCTGGATGGGCGCCCTGCGCCGCACCGGCGAGCTGCTCGTCGTCGTCATCGGCTCAAAGTTCGTGATCGTCTCGATCATCTCGCTCGCCGCCGGGCTGGTGGCCGAGAACGACGGCCGGGTCGAGCACATCCTCGCCGCCGCGGCGCTGATGCTGCTGGCCTGCTTCGCCCCCTTCGTGCTGCTCAAACTCGTGCCCTTCGCCGAGGGCGCGATGGGCGCCGCCTACGGCCGTCGCTCGGCCTCAGGCGGGGCGATGAGCGGCGTCCAGATCGCCAGCGACGTCCAGATCCTCCGCAACATGGCTCAGTCCAACTTCGGGGAGTCGGGCGCGACCCTCTGGAACGCGAGCGGGCAGGGCGGCGGCTCCCCCGGCCCGGAGCCCTCAGCCCCGCGCGGCGGCGGTCCAGCCGGCGGCTCGGGCGGCGGCGGTGCTGCCGGCGGTAGCTCGGGCGCCGCTGGCGGTAGGGCCAGTGCCGGCGGCAACGGCGGTGGGGCCGCGGCGGGAGGAGCAGCAGCCGGCGCCGGGGTCGGCGCGGCGGCGGCGGTCCCGGCGGCGGCGATGCGGGGCACCAAAGCTGCCGCGCAGCGCTTGGAGGGAACGGGCGTCGTCCAGCAGGCGAGCAGCCCGTCCGGAGGGGGAGCGGCGGCGCCGGACCCGAAGCCAGGGAGCGGCAGCCAGGCGGGAGAGGCGCCAGTCCAAACGGGAAGCGGCGAGGCACCGGGAGCGGGAGCGCCGCCGACGGAGGCCGCGGGCGGAAAGGCGCCCCGAGCCGGCGAGCAGCCACCGCGCCCGGCGCCAGAGCCGGCGCAGGCAAAGCCTGAGAAAGGCGCGAAATCGTGAGCGCGCGCCGCTACCGCTTCGGCCCGCTCGAGCAGCGCGCCGTGGTCGGTCCGCTTCGCATCGGCCAGGTTCTGATCGTCGCCGGCGGCGCCATCCTCGGGCTGGCCTCGCTGTATGCGCTGCGCAGCGTCGTCGGCCTCATCGTCGGCGTGCTGGCGCTGTGCCTCGCCGTCGCGGCGGTCTGCGTGCCGATCGAGGGGCGCACTCCCGAGGAGTGGGCGCCGGTCCTCGGGCTCTGGCTGCATCGCCGCAAGCGCGCCGAAGCCGGCTACCGATCGAGCGCCCCGACGGCGGGCTCGCGCCGGGGCGAGGACGGCGAGGTCGAGCACGAAGCCTCGCTGCCGCCTGAGCTTTCAGACCTGAAGTTGCTCTCGGTCCCCTACGGCTCCGCTGAGGTCGGCGTGATCGAAGACCGTCGCGGCGGCACCTTCACCGCGGCGCTGGCGGTACGAGCCGGCGCCTTCGCGATGCGCGACTCCGCCGAGCAGGAGCGCGGCCTCGACGCCTGGGGCGCGGTGCTGGCGAGCTGCGCCCGCGACGGCAGCCCGATCCGCCGCCTGCAGTGGATCGAGCAGACGCTGCCGGGGCAGGGTGATGAGCTGGCTGCCCACTTCCAGGCCCAGCGCGACCGCGCCGTCCCGCTCGACTCCGACCTAGTCCGCTCCTACATCGAGCTGGTCGAGACGGCGGCCCCGCAGACCACCGAGCACGAGGTCGTGATCGCGGTCCAGATCGACCAGCGCCGCGGTGGCCGCGAGCTGCGGCGCCTGGGCGGCGGGGTCGAGGCCGCCTGCGAGCTGCTGCTGCGCGAAGCCGAGAGCCTGGCCGAGCGGCTGACCGTGGCCGAGGTCACCGTCTCCGGCCTCTTGCGCCCGCGCCAGTACGCGGGGCTGATCCGCGACGCCTTCGACCCCTTCGGTCGCCAGTCCCGCGCCCGCGCCAGCCTCGGGCAGGACGGCCGCGAGGGGGTCGAGCCGGCGCTGATGGGACCGCTCGCCGACGAGACGAGCTGGTCGAGCTACCGCACCGACTCGGCCGCCCACACGACCTACTGGATCGCCTCCTGGCCGCGCTCGGATGTCGGACCGATGTTCATGGCGCCGCTCTTGATGCAGACCAGCGCGGTGCGGACGGTGGCGGTGACGATCGAACCGGTCCCGTACTCGCTGGCGATGCGCCGGGCCGAGGCGGCGCAGACCGCCGAGGTCGCCGAGGAAATCAATCGCAACCGCCAGGGCTTCATGTCGACGGCGCGGATTCGCCGCCGCCAGCAGGCGGCCTCCCGGCGCGAGGAGGAGCTGGCCGACGGCCATGCCGAGCTACGCTGGGCCGGCTACGTGAAGACCTCCGCGCGGCCCGCCGACCTGGAGCGATCGGAGTCAGAAGTCGAGCACGCCGCGCAGCTCGCCCGGCTCAGCCTGCAACGCCTCTACGGCGAGCAGGACACCGGCTTCGCCTTCACCCTGCCGCTCTGCCGGGGGCTGCGATGAGACACCGTGCCGCAGAGCGCCCCGGCCACAGCGGCACTACCGCCCACTTCCAGGCCGCCTACCCCTTCCTCGGGCAGGGCGGCCTCGGCGCCCCCGGCGCCTACATCGGCCGCGACGCCTACGGCGGGGCCTGGATGTATGACCCTTGGGAGCTGTACCCGGACCCACTGTCGGGACCGAACATGCTGATGCTCGGCGGGATCGCCTCGCG
>DATCBF010000361.1:0-6439 GCA_036512025.1 Solirubrobacterales bacterium | reverse complement strand
CTTTGTCCGTCGCGATTCCGTGCGCGGGCTGACCACGGCGGCGGGGGTCTGGCTGACCGCCGCGATCGGCGCCGCCTGCGGCGCCTCGCTACCGGCGCTGGCGATCGCCACCACCCTCGCCTACTTCGCCATCGTCTTCGGCCTGGCGCCGCTGGCGCGGCGACTGCCGGCCTCGCCCTATGCCCCCTCGGCACTACGGGTCGTCTACGAGGACGGGCGGGGAGTCTTGCGTCGCGTCCTCGCGGCCTGCACCTCACGCGACTTCAAGGTCGCCGATGTCAACGTCGAGCGTGCCGATGGTGACTCGGAGGGCTATCCCGACGCGGTCGCCGTCTCACTCGAGATTCATGGCAGCGGCTCCGTCGCATCCCTCGCGGGGGAGCTGGGAGAGGTCGACGGCGTCCTCAGCGTCGCGGCGGGTGACGTCAACGAGATGTTCGACTGACGAAAGGCCGCGCTGACCGACATGCCCTCGGGGCCCGGACGAAAACGGGCGGCCCGCAGGCCGCCCGTTCGAAGCTTCTACAGCGCTGAAGCTACGCCGCGCTTTTCTTGTAGTAGTTGGCGTTGATCTCCGCGTATTTGGCCCACTCCGCCGGGAGCTGGTCCTCGGCGAAACAGGCGTCGACGGGGCATGCCTCAACGCAGGCGTCACAGTCGATGCACTCGTCCGGATCGATGTAGAGCATCTCGACCGAGTCGTAGTCGGGCTCGTCCGGCGTCGGGTGGATGCAGTCGACAGGACAGACCTCGACACACGAGTTGTCCTTGGTGCCGATGCAAGGCTCGGCGATGACGTAGGTCATTCGGCGCTTTCTCCTAAGTCGGTTTCCGGTGCCGACCGGGTGCTGCCCCGGCCAAGCGCGAGCGGTCATTTTAGGGAGGATTTGAATCTTCGGCGATCCCCTGGCTATGGTCCTGTGGTGCTTCGTCCTCAGATTGCCATCGCGGCCGCTGTTATTTCCTTGTTTTTGGCTCCACCAGCGGCATTCGCCGGCGGAGAGGAATCGGGAGCACCGGCCGCGCCCGCGACTCCGCCGACGACTTTCTCCAACAGCGACGTGATTGTCCAGTGGCTGCCCAGCGCTGACCACGGCGACAAAGTCCAGGCCCGCGCCGACGCGGAAGTCGCCTTTCAGGGCGACCTCGGCAATCGCGAATTTCAGCTGGTGACGGTCGAACCGGGGCAGACGGCGGCCGACGCCATCGCCGATCTCGAAGCCCGGCCCGCGGTGGCGGTTGCCGAACGCGACGGCTACAGGTCGCTCGACGGGATTCCCAACGATCCGCTCTTCAGCCAGCTCTGGGGGCTGCGCAACACCGGCATCGGAGTCAACGGCTTCTCCGGCGCCATCGCCGGCGACGACATCGACGCGACCACCGCCTGGGACCGTACGACGGGCTCTCCGTCCACCGTGATCGCCGACATCGACAGCGGTTACCGCTTCGATGATCCCGACCTGGGACCGGTCGCCTGGACCAACCCGAACGAGATTGCCGGCAACGGCATAGACGACGACGGCAACGGATTTGTCGACGATGTCCACGGCTATGACTTCGTCGGCAACTCCGCCGACTCTCCCAGCAGCGACAACGACCCGACCGACAGCAACCTAATCTCAGGCGGCCACGGCCTCCACACCGCAGGGACGATGGGCGCCGCCGGCGACAACGGAGTCGGCATCACCGGGGTCTCACGCAACGTGCGGATCATGCCGCTGCGGGTCTGCGCCAATCAGGCCTCGTCCAACGAAGCGCGCTGTCCGTTCAGCTCGATCTTGGCGGCGATCAACTACGCCGGAGACATGCACGCGCGGGCGGCGAACATGTCGTTGGGAGGCAACACGTTCACCCAGACCGAAGTCAACGCGATCGCCGCCCACCCGCAGACGCTCTACGTGATCTCGGCCGGCAACGACGGCGGCAACAACGACGGCGGCGAAGCGGCGCCGAAAGGCCATCACTACCCATGCGACTACCGGCCGACGGAACAGGCCTCGCCGGCTGTCCCGGGCGCTGTCGACAACATCGTCTGCGTCGCCGCGACCGACCAGTCCGACGGGCTCGCCGGCTTCTCTGACTACGGGGCGACGTCGGTCGACCTCGGCGCGCCCGGCACCTCGACCCTGAGCACTTACTCAGGGCAGGAAACGCCGTTCAGCGACAACTTTGAGAGCAACAACTTCGCCTCCAGGTGGACCTCCGCCGGCGCCGGGTTCGGCCGCGCCGGCGCCGGCGACGGACCGCTGACCTCCTTCGGGATGAACGATTCTCCCGGCGCCGCGCCAGCGGCAAACTCGGTCCACGAAGTGACGCTGACAACCGGCGGAGCCGTTCCAGCCGGCGCCGGCGCATGCGAGATCAAAGGCCTGCGATTCCGCCAGCCTGGAAGCGGCGGCACATTCGCCTACTCGGTGCTCTCCGACAACATCAACGTCTTCGAAAACACGACCTCGACCGCCACGGGAGGCTCGTCGATGGTCGCCTTCAACACGATCCCGATCCTCAATCTAGGCGGCCATGCGGTCAAGGTCTCATTCAGGTTCACCGCCGGGCCGGCCCCCACCAGCGCCGATGGAATCTGGCTCGACAACATCAGGCTCAGCTGCTATTCCCCGCTGAGCGCGCCGTTGAGTTACGAATTTCTTGAAGGCACATCGATGGCCGCGCCCCACGTGACCGGCGCCGCCGGGCTGCTGTTCTCGCTGAAGCCGGCGGCGACCGTGACTGAAGTTCGCAATGCATTGCTGAGCAGCGTCGACCCGGCGACATCCCTGAGCGGCAAGACGACCAGCGGCGGCCGGCTCGACGTTGCGGCGGCATTGAAAGCGCTGGTCCCGATCGGGTCCGAGACGGTTGCGCCGGATACGGCGATCACCGCTGCGCCCCCTGGCTCGACCGCGAGCACGAACGCCGGCTTCAGCTTCAAACGGACCGACGCCGATGCCGGCGCCTTCGAATGCAAGCTGGACGCGGGCGCGTTCGCCCCCTGCGCAAGCCCGGCCAACTTCAGCGTGGGCGTCGGAAGCCACACGCTGCTGGTGCGCGCGAAGGTTCCAAGCGGAGTCGTCGACCCGACGCCGGCAAGCGCCGGCTGGACTGTCGTCGCACCGCCCGCCGAATCTGGCGGTGGCGGCAGCGGTGGGAATAGTGGAGGTGGAGGTGGAAATAACAGCGCCGCCCCCCACTCGACAGGCTGCACGGTGCCAAAACTCGCCGGCAAAACCCAGGGGCAGGCGACGTCGACCCTGGCGGCCGCCGGATGCACGCTCGGCAAAGTGACCAAGCCGAAGGCTCCCAAGGGGAAAAGACTGCCCGCGCTTGTCGTCAAGACCTCGAATCCAGCAGCCGGGGCGGTCACCAGCGTTCCCGTCGCGCTGACGCTGGGCCCGAAGCCGAAAAAGCACCACCGGTAGCGTAAGCGGCATGCTGCTGCTGACCGGGGCGACCGGGAGCATCGGGTCGCGATTGTTGCCTCTGCTGCTGGAGCAGGGCGAGGATGTGCGCTGCCTGGTGCGCGAGCCGCGGCGCCTGGGATCGCGGCGGGTCGACGTCCAGATCGCCCTCGGCGACCTCGGCGAGATGTCCGATCCCTACCTGGTGAGACAGGCGCTGCGCGGCGTCGACACCGTCGTTCATCTGGCGGCGACGATCCGCGACCAGCCCCCGCATCGGATCGAGGAGCTGAACGGGTTGGCAACGGTGCGGCTGCTACGGGCGGCCGAGCGCAGCGGCGTCAAGCGCTTCGTCTTCTTCAGCGCCCTCGACGCCCAGGCCGCGCAGCGGACGCGGTTCTTCCGCGCCAAGTGGCTGGCCGAGCGGGCCGTCGATTCATCGCCGCTGGCGACGACGGTCTTCGCCCCCTCGATCGTCTATGACCACAGCGATCCCTGGATCACGCTGTTGCGGCGCTTCTCCTTCCTGCCGGTGTTGCCGGTCTCAGGCGCCGGGCAGGCGCGGTTCGAGCCGATCTGGGCCGACGACGCCGCTCGCTGTGTCGCCGCCTCGCTGGCCACCGAGCCGCGGCCGCGCCACGAGCTGGCCGGGCCGGAGGCGATGTCCTACGACGAGATGTCCGACCTGGTCAGCCGCGTCGCCGGGCGGCCGCGGCCGCTGGTCCATCTCCCGCTTCCCCTGGTCCGGGCAGGGTTGATCGGGCTGCGCTCCGTTTTCGGCGAGGCCGTGTTTGCAACCTGGGAGGAGGCCGAGTTGATGGAGGTCTCGATGATCAGCGAGCGCGGGACGGCCGATGCCGAGGCGCTTGGAGTCAAGCCAAGGAGGATGAGCGATGTGCTGGAGGACTCCTAGTCGGATCGCCGTCCTGGCGATCGCCCTGGTCGGGCTGTCCGCCGGCAGCGCTTCGGCGCTGACCCTGACGCCGCCCAAGCCCGACATCTTCTTCGGGGTCAGCGACAAAGGCACGACGCAGCAGTTCAACGAATTCGCCGGCCTGCTCGCCAAGCACCCGGCGCTGCTGGAGACCTTCCATCCCTGGGGCAACAGCCTCAACGCGTCCTTCGAACGCTGGCGGGAAGCCGGCACGCGGCCGATCCTGGCGATCTCGACCGCGGATGACCAGACGCTGGCGGAGCTGATCACCCCCGAGCAGATCGCCCTCGGGGCGGGCGACGACTACCTGCTGCAGATCAACGACTTCTTCGCCAAACGAGGGCTCCCCGCCTACATCCGCCCGCTCGGTGAGCCCAACCGCTGCCTCAACGTCTGGTCGGCGGTCAACTGCGACGGGACCCAGAAAGGCGGCGAACACACCGCCTACTGGTACAAACAGGCCTTCCGCCGGATCGCCGCGATCGTGCGCGGGGGCCAAACCCTGGAAGGGATCGACGCGACCCTGGCGGAAATCGGCCTGCCACCGCTGAACCGGACCAAGGGGCCCAACCCCGAAAGCCTGGCGGCGGCGCCCGTCAGCATCATCTGGAGCCCGCTGCCGGGCGGCTCGCCCCGGGTGAAGGGCAACTTCCCGGGCAACTACTGGCCCGGCAGCCGCTGGGTCGACTGGGTCGGCACCGACTTCTACTCACAGTATCCCGTCTGGAAAGACCTCAACCGCTTCTACGAAGGCGCCCAGTGGCGTCGCAAGCCGGTCGCGATAACCGAGTGGGCGGTCTCCGGTAGCGACGAACCGCGCTTCGTCAAACAGCTGACCTCCTGGACGGTCAAACGGCCGCGGGTGCGAATGTTCGTCTACTACGACGGCTTCGAAACCGGCGCCAACCCCTACGACCTGCGCCTCTACCCCCGCACCACCAACACCCTGCGCCTGAAGCTGCGCCGCGCGAGCTTCCTGCAGACGGCCGAATACAACGCCGGCCTCCTGCCGCCGCTGCCTCCGAAGCCGACGAAGACCAAGCCTAAGCCGACTCCCACTCCGGTTCCGCCGCCGACACCGGAACCCATCCCAGCCCCCTAGACAGAACAAAAAGAGAGGCCCGGGTTGCCCCGGGCCTCTCGAAACTCACCCGCCTGGACGGCGTGGTTACATCATGCCGCCCATATCGGGCATACCGCCCGGCATGCCACCACCGGCGCCGCCTTCCTCAGGCGGCTCGGCGATGATCGCCTCGGTGACGAGGATGTTCTTCGCGATCGAGGCCGCGTTCTGCAGCGCCGAGCGCGTGACCATAGTCGGGTCGATGACGCCGGCTTTGATCAGATCCCCGTACTCGCCGTTTGAGGCGTTGAGGCCTTCTCCCGGCTTCAGGTCACGGACCTTGTTGACCACGACCGAGCCCTCGAGGCCTGAGTTCTCGGCAATCTGGCGAACCGGCTCCTCCAGCGAGCGGTGGATGATCCGCGCGCCGGTCTTCTCGTCGGCATCGTCGATCTTGTCGACGTCGAGGGCGCTCTGCGCGTTCAGCAGCGCAACGCCACCACCCGGCACGACACCCTCCTCGAGCGCTGCGCGGGTCGCCTGGAGGGCGTCCTCCACGCGGTGCTTTTTCTCCTTCATCTCGGTCTCGGTGGCAGCGCCGACCTTGACCACCGCGACACCGCCGGCGAGCTTGGCGAGACGCTCCTGGAGCTTCTCCCGATCGAAGTCGGAGTCGGTGTTCTCGATCTCCTGTTTGATCTGCTTGATCCGGCCTTTGATGTCATCGGCAGCGCCGGCGCCGTCGATGATCGTCGTCGTGTCCTTGGAGACGACGACGCGGCGGGCTTTACCGAGCTGGTCGATCTGGGTGTTCTCCAGTTTCAGGCCCATCTCCTCGGTGATCACCTCGCCGCCGCTGAGGATCGCGATGTCCTCGAGCATGCGCTTGCGGCGATCGCCGAAGCCCGGGGCCTTCACGGCGACGCCGGTGAAGGTGCCGCGGAGCTTGTTGACGATGAGCGTCGCGAGCGACTCGCCCTCGACGTCCTCGGCCACGATCAGCAGCGGGCGACCGGCCTGGATGACCTGCTCGAGCACCGGCAGCAG
>DATCBF010000360.1:0-2179 GCA_036512025.1 Solirubrobacterales bacterium | reverse complement strand
CCCCGGTTGCCTGGACGAGGCGGTTGCGCAGCTCGACCGCGCCGAGCGAGTCGAAGCCGAGGTCCTTGAAGCTGGTGGCGGGGTCGACCGCATCGGCGGAGGAATGGCCCAAGACGGTGGCGACATGCTCGCCCACCACCTCCAGCACGAGCGCCTCGCGATCTGCCTCAGGAACCGTGGAGAGGCGACGGGCGAGAGAGCCGCCGCTTCCCCGGGCACGACGACGTGCGGTCGGCACCAGGCCGAAGAAAAGTGGCTGCAGCATCTCCGAGCGTGCCAGCGAGCGCAGCGCCTGGAGGTCGAGGGGCGCAGCGATGAGGTGCGGCTTGCCGAGCGCCTGGGCCCGATCGAAGAACTCCAGAACCTGGGGGCTGGAGAGCGTCAGGAACCCGTCCCGGCGCAGCCGCGCCAACTCCCTCTCGTTCAGCTCCTGAGCGAGCTCGCTGCCCTCCAGCCAGAGCCCCCAGGCGACCGCGGTCGCCACCAGCCCTTCAGCGTGGCGTCGCTTGGCGAGGGCGTCGAGGAAAGCGTTGGCGGCGGCGTAGTTGGCCGTGCCGGGGTTGTAGAAGGTTCCCGCGGTCGAGGAGAAGAGGACAAAGGAGGCGAGGTCCATCTCCTTGGTCAGCTCGTGCAGGTGCCAGGCGGCGTCGGCCTTCGGGGCGAACACCTTGTCGATGCCCGCGGGGCTCTGGTCCTCGATCAGGCCGTTGTCGGCGGTCCCGGCGGAATGGATCACGGCCGTCAGCGAACGCTCCTCGGGGATCTTCGCCAGCAGCGCCGCCAGCTGGTCGCGCTCGGAGACGTCGCAGGCGACGGCCTCGGCTTCGCAGCCCAGCTCGGCCAGCTCGGCGACCAGCTCCTTCGCGCCCGGCGCCTCGGCCCCACGGCGGCTGACCAGCAGCAGGTGCTTCGCGCCGTGCTCGGTGGCGAGGTGGCGAGCACTGAGGGCGCCGAGGCCGGTGAGGCCGCCGGTTACGAGGACCGTTCCGTCGGGGTCGATCGGTCGTGCCTGCGCCTCGCCCTCATCCTTCACCCGCTCCAGGCGCGGCGCCGCCGCCCTACCCTCGCGGAGGGCGAGCTGAGGCTCGTCCTCGATCCCAAGCGCGGCGGGAAGAGCCGCGTCGGAGGCCTCGCTGCCGTCGCTGTCGATCAAGGTGAGACGGCCGGGGTGCTCGGACTGGGCCGAGCGGACCAACCCCCAGACCGAGGCCGATGCCAGATCCGGAGACTCCTCGGGACTGGCGATCGTCGCGCCGCGAGTGAGAATGGCGAGGCGGCTCCCGGCCAGTTGCTCGTTGGCGAGGAAGGCCTGGGCCAGTTCCAGGACCTGGCTGTTGAGGGCGCGGGCGGAGCCGACGGCATCGGGGTCTTCGCGAGGGATGCACTCAAAGACGAAGGTCGCCTCGGTCGGATCTTCATCGCTGGCGCTGGTCTCGAAAGCCGCCAGCAGCTGGGCGGGGTCGCAGTGGACCTTGGGCTCGAACGGCGCGGCGTCGGGAAGCTCCAGATCGGCCCACTCGATCCCCAGAAAGGCCTCGCGACCGGGGCTGCGGCCTCGCAATTGGGCCGGGTCGATCGGCCGGCCGACAAGGGACCCGACGGAGACGACCGGAGATCCCTCCCCGTCGGTTGCCTGCAAGGAGATCCGCTCGTCGTTCGAGGTGAGCCGGATCCGCAGCGCCGAAGCGCCGGGTGCTCCGTGCAGGTCGACGCCGGCGAAGCTAAAGGGCAGCCGCACCCCGTCGGCGGGATCGGCGTCGACAAAGACGGTGTGCAGAGCCGCATCGAGCAGGGCCGGGTGGATCCCGAAGCGCTGTGCTTCCTGTGCCTGCTCGGGGTCGAGTGAGACCTCGGCATAGATGTCATCGCCGTCGCGCCAGGCCGCGTCGAGGCCCTGGAAGGCGGGGCCGTAGTCGATCCCGATCTCACCCACGAAGTCATAGAAATCCTCGGTGCCGATCGCTTCCGCGCCAAGCGGAGGCCAGGCGCCGCCGTCGAAGTCCTGGGCAGAAGACTCGCGGACAGCGAGGGTTCCGCCGGCGTGACGGGTCCAGAGGCGCTCGTCGTCGTTCTCGTCTTCCTCGGCAACCTGCGGGCGCGAGTAGATCGCGATCTCATAGCCCCCCTCCTGTGCCTCGGCCGGGGTCAGGGTCAGCTGCAGCTGGATCGCGCCGGCCTC
>DATCBF010000359.1:0-6386 GCA_036512025.1 Solirubrobacterales bacterium | reverse complement strand
CTCCTTCAGCATCTCGATGTCGTAGGCGGTGCGCTGGCGCAGCCGGTGCGCCTCCAGCTGCTTGCCCTCGGCCTCGAGCTCGGCGGTGCGGGAGTTGAGTTCGGCCCGGATCTCTTCGACCGCCCGCCCCAGCGTCTCGTCGCGGGTGACGTAGTGCGAGGCGGGCCAGACCGAGACGTGATCGATCGTGTCGAGCACCTCGCCGGTCAGCGGATCGAAATGCTGGATCCCCTCGATCTCGTCGCCGAAAAGCGAGATCCGGTAGGCCGACTCGGCGTAGGAGGGCATGATCTCCAGCACCTCGCCGCGCACCCGGAAGGAGCCGCGGCCCAAAGTCGTGTCGTTGCGCTGGTACTGCATCTTGACCAGCTTGCGCAGCACCTCGTCGCGGTCGATCGCGGCGCCGACTTTGAAGAGCTGCATTTTTTCGTTGTAGACCTGGGGCGAGCCGATCCCGTAGATGCAGGAGACCGAAGCGACGATGATCACGTCGCGGCGGGCGAAGAGCGAGGCGGTGGCGGCGTGGCGCAGGCGGTCGATCTCATCGTTGATCGAGGAGTCCTTCTCGATGTAGAGGTCCTGGGCCGGGACGTAGGCCTCGGGCTGGTAGTAGTCGTAGTAGGAGACGAAGTACTCGACTGAGTTGTCGGGGAAGAACTCGCGGAACTCGTTGCAGAGCTGGGCGGCGAGCGTCTTGTTATGGGCGATCACCAGCGAGGGACGCTGGACCTCGGCGATCGTCGCCGCCATCGTGAAGGTCTTGCCGGTCCCGGTCGCCCCCAGCAGGGTCTGGAACCTTTCCCCCGCTCGCAGCCCTTCGGCCAACCCGGCGATCGCCTTCGGCTGGTCGGCGGTCGGCGTGTAGGCGGCGTTGAGCTCGAACTCGGGCACCGGTTGACCATAGCGAGGCGGGCATGCGACCCCGCCAACATGGAAGACTGCGCGCCGATGACTTTGTCGCGACGACTGCTGGTGGCCTTCTTCACCTTCACCGGGGTGATGCATTTCGTGATCCCGCGCAACTTCGAAGCGATCGTGCCTCCGTCCGTGCCCGATGCGCGGGGGGCTGTGATCGTCAGCGGCGTTGCCGAGATCGTCGGCGGCATCGCCGTCCTGCACCCTCGCACCCGCAGCTTCTCCCGCTGGTGGCTGCTCGGCCTGCTCGTCGCCGTCTTCCCGGCCAACATCTACATGGCGGTCAACCCCGAGCAGATCAAGGGACTCGACCTCAATCGCATTCCCCGCTGGGCGCTGTGGGCCCGGCTGCCACTGCAGCCGCTGGCGATGCTCTGGGTCTGGCGCGCGACCCGGCCGGACTAGGGACCCAGGGACCGCTCAGGGCAGGAACTGTTCGATCAGCCCACCCGCCGGGCCAAGGAAGCTCTGCGCGTTTTCAAGCAGCGAGCGACCGTCCTGAATCAGTTCGATCGCTTCGTCGAGAGGGATGTGCTGAACCGTTTCACGCAGCGGCACCGCCAGGAACGGGCTCAGGGCGCCGGCGTTTTCGGCGTCGTCGACCGCTCGCACCAGGCCGGCGCGAATCGCCTTCGCCAGCTTCGCGTCATTGATCCCGTAGCGGTCCATGAAGCGTTCGCGCGCAGCC
This sequence comes from Solirubrobacterales bacterium, assembly GCA_036512025.1. GTDB lineage: Bacteria > Actinomycetota > Thermoleophilia > Solirubrobacterales > 70-9 > DATCBF01. The sequence continues at coordinate 4,783 of DATCBF010000359.1, read as the reverse complement.
GGCGTCGCCAGCGCCCGGGCCAGCGTCTCGCGGCTGACCCCGAGCTGACAGGCGGCGCCGTCGAGCGCCGAGAGCGTGAACTGCTGGGCGATTTCCGCGATCCCCTGCGGATTGCGCCAGGGGCGATGTTTGCACGGGTCCTGGGTCTTGGTCGGGGTGTAGGAGGCGCCGCCGGCCGCCAGGTACGCGACCACGAGCAGCAGTGAGGCGACGACCGCGCCGCCGACCAGGAGCTTCCCGCGGGACTCGGCGCTCACAGGTCCATCCTCCGCGCCAGGCCGATCGGAATCAGCGCCAGCAGGCCCAGCAGCGCCCCCAGCAGGAACGAGGGGCTGAAGGCGTGGGTGGCGCCGCGATCGAGCTGGTTCTGCAGTTCGGAGCGCAGTTCGAGCACCGCCGCCCTGTCGACCGGATCCGTCGGCAGCGGGTCGAAAGCCGGCCCGATCGTCGGCACCCGACCCCGCTCGCCTTCCATCCGGTCCACGATTTTCCCGGCGAGTTCGATCTTCAGCAGTGGGCTGACCCGGGAATCGAGGACGACCGCGGTGCCGGCGTCGATCGCGTCGGTGCGCTGCTTGGCGATGTCGTGGGTGAAGATCGGCGTCAGGGCCAACAACCCGATGACGACGCCGGCGTGGCGGGCCGAGATCGTCCAGCCACCGTGGATCGCCTGCGGAGAGCGGCCGCTGAGAGCGGTCTCGGTCAGCGCCGAGAGCACCAGCGAGAGGCCGATCCCGATCAGGATCTGCGGCGGCACGGTCAGCAGCACCTCGGCCTTGGGCAGCAGCGCCAAGCCCCCGAGGCCGCCGGAGACGAAGATCGCTCCGGCCGCCGCGCGTGCCCTGGCGCTGGGAACGACGGGGCCGAGCCGGCTCCCCAACAGAGCCGAGAGCGGCATCACCGTGACCACAATCGCCGCGCCGATCGGAGTCAGGCCCCAGCCCTCGATCAGGAGCAGGACGAGCAGGAAGAGCGCCGCGGCGATCGCCGCGGAGACCATCGCCAGCGCCAGGTTGGCGAAGACATGCGGGCGGCCTGTCTTGCGCAGCTCGGGTTCGATCACCCCGGTGGCCGCCTCGTGTTTGGCGACGGCGAGGATCGGCACGGCCGCGGCGATCGCGACCGGCACCTGCAGCAGGAAGATCGACTGCCAGGAGACAAGCTGGGTGAGGATGCCGCCGATCGCCGGGCCCAGCGCCGCGCCCGTCGCCCCCGCGGTCGCCCAGACCACCGCGGCACGGCGCTCGGAGCCCACCGTCGCCGGCAGCAGCTCGAGCACCGCAGTGACGGCGGCGGCCCCGCCTAGGGCCTGCACGCAACGGGCGGCGATCAGCGTTGTCAGATGCGACGAGGCCCCACAGGCGAGGCTGGCGCCGGCGAATACCGCCAACCCGACGGCGGCAGCCCGCCCAGGGCCGACCCGACGGGCGATATGGGCAGCCGGAACGGCGGCCAGGGCCATCACCAGGTTGAAGGAGACCAGGACCCAGGTGACACCGGCGATGCTCGTGTCGAGCTCGCGGTAGATCTGGGGCAGAGCGAGGACGACGACGGAGGAGTCGGCCAGCACCAGCCCGACGGCGAGTGCAAGCGCGGCGCTGCGGGGTCGGGGGGCCGCCGGATTCAGTAGCCCAACTCCTTCCCGTACTTGTCGCGGTATTCCTTGCGCTTGCCGAGCACCTCGGCAACGTAGCTACGAGTTTCCGGGAAGGGGATGCTGTCGAGTCTAAGGTTTCCGCCTCCCCATTTGTCGACGTTGCCAGGGCCGGCGTTGTAGGCGGCGAGCGCGGCGATCTCGTCGCCGTTGTAGCGATCGAGCAGTTCGCGCAGGCGGAAGGTGCCATAGCGGATGTTGATTTCGGGGTCGGAGAGATCGTTAACGGTGAAGGTGGTTCCGCCGCTGTGGCGCTCGACGTCTTCCGCCGTTTCCGGAGTGACCTGCATCAGCCCCCGTGCGCCGGCGCTGGAGGTCCGGTCTTCGAACTTGGACTCGGCGTAGATGACGGCCGCGATCAGAGCCGCGTCGACCCCCTTTTCCTTTGCCTGCTGGCGGATGATGTCCTCGTGACGCAGCGGCAGGGTCAGCTCCTGGATCACGGTGTCGAACCTGCCCATCAGCCCGAACACCGCCGCCGCGACCACGACGACGCCCACGACCGTGCCGGCAAGTGCCCAGCGCCTCATTCCCGCAGCCTCTCGATCAAGGCGGACAGCGCCGCTTCGAGATCGTCGACCGTGCCCTCGTTCTCGACCACGTGCTCAGCCCGAGTCGCCTTCTCCTCCTGGCCGAGCTGGCGCGCCTCGCGCTCGCCGACCAGCTTGTGGCCGCGAGCCTCGGCGCGAGCTCGGCGCACATCGTCGCCGGTGACGACGGCGACGGTTGTGTCGAAGACCTCCTCCATCCCCGTCTCGAACAGCAGCGGCACCTCGACCACCGCGATCTCCGTCCCGCTTGGGAGCGAGGAGAGCCAGGTCACGATCCGCTCGCCGACCAGGGGGTGAATCTGGGACTCGAGCCAGCGCAGCTGCTCCGGGTCGGCGAAGACGATTTCTCCGATCTTGTTGCGGTCGACGCGCCCATCCGGCGCCACATCGGCGCCCCAGCGCTCGGCGATCCTGCCCAGCAGCGGTTCGGAGTCGAGCAGCTCATGGACGACGGCGTCGCTGGAAATGGTGCCGGCGCCGAGCCGCTCGAAGGCGGCAAGCGCCTCGGACTTCCCGGCGGCGATGCCACCGGTGAGGCCGATCGTCAGCAGCGGCGCCATGGCGCCGCTTAGGAGTCTGCTTCGCCCTGCTCGGCGGTGTCGTCGTCTGCCGGGGCGTCCTCGGCAGGTGCCTCAATTGCAGCCTCGGGGGCGGCGGGCTCAGCCTCGGCGGGCGGCTCCTCCGTGGCGGCGGGCTCAGCCTCCGTGGCAGGCGCCTCCTCGACAGCCTCGGGCTCCTCGGCAACCGGCTCCTCGGCCTCCTCGACGGTCTCGGACTCGGCGACCTCGACCGCGGGCTCCTCCGCGACAGGCTCCTCGGCAACCGGGACCTCGGCCTCGGCGGCCGGCTCCTCTGCGGGCGCCTCGTCGGAGGGCTCTACATCTGAGCTCTCGGCCGCAGCGGCCTCGTCGGCGGCGCCTTGGAGCTGATCTCCCAGATCTCCCATCGGCATGTTCTGACCCTCGACCCGCTTGATGCTGAGCGAGAGGCGGCGGCGCTCTTCGTCGATCTCAAGGATCTTGACGTTGAGGGACGTGCCCGGCTCGACCACCTCGCTCGGGTTCTCGACGTGGTGGTCGGCAAGCTCGGAGATGTGGACCAGGCCCTCGACTCCGGGAAGGATTTCGACGAAGGCGCCAAAGGCGACGACCTTGGTGACGGCGCCCTCGAGCACGTCGCCGGGGCGATGCGTGCTGACAACCCGCTGCCACGGATCCTCCTGCGTCTGCTTGAGGCCGAGCGAGATGCGCTGACGGTCGCGGTCGATGTCGAGCACTTTGATCCGCACCGTGTCGCCGATCGCGACGACCTCGGAGGGATGGTTGACGTGACTCCAGGAAAGCTCAGAGATGTGGATCAGGCCGTCGATCCCGTCGAGGTCGACGAAGGCGCCGAAGTCGACGATGTTGGAGATCTTGCCCTCGACCACCTGGCCGGGCTCGAGACGGCCCAGGATCTGCTCGCGGACCTCCTTGCGCTCCTCCTCAAGGACGGCGCGCCGCGACAGGACCACATTGTTGCGGCTGCGGTTGAGCTCGATGACTTTGCACTCGAGCGTCTGGCCCATGAACTCGTCGAGGTTGTGGACGCGGCGGATGTCGACCAGCGAGGCGGGCAGGAAGCCGCGCACCCCGAGGTCGAGGATGAGACCGCCCTTGACGACCTCGATGACGCTGCCCTCGACCGGTTCGCCCGACTCGGCGGCGGCCTCGATGCGGCGCCATGCCTTCTCAAAGCGGGCGCGCTTCTTGGAGAGGATCAGCCTGCCCTCGGCGTCCTCCTTGGTCAGGACCAGCGCGTCGATCGACTCGCCCAGCTCGACCTCTTCGGCCGGGTCGACCGACTTGCGGATCGAAAGCTCGTGGGAGGGAATGACCCCCTCCGACTTGTAGCCGATGTCGACGAGGACCTCGTCTTTGTCGATTCGGACGACTTTGCCGTTGACGACATCGCCCTCCTCGAAGGCGACCATCGTCGCCCCGTAATTGGGGACGATCTTGCCGTCTATCTGCAGAAGCAGCCCGTTCGATCCATCGACGGGAGTGGCGGCAGGCGCAGGGGCGCTCAATGTGTCGGTCGCGGACACGGCGCAGAACTATTGCAGACACGGATACCCTTGGCTCTGATGCCTGTCCGAGCGACCAAGCGCGGCGACGAGCGGACGCCGATCGACGGGACGTATGACGTCCTCATCTGCGGCGCCAGCTTTGCTGGTTTGGCCGTGGCGCGCGAGCTTGCGGGGTCCGACGCCCGGGTGATGATCGTCGACCGCTACGAGATCGGCGAGCGCCAGACCTCGGCCTGCGGCATCCCGACCGAGTGGATGCGGGAGCTGGGATTGATGGCGTCCGAGCGCCAGCGCTTCGACTCGCTGCTGATGCACACCCCCCACGGCGACACCCGCTACCGGCTCCCCTGGACCTTTTCCACCTTCGACTACCGGCAGATGTGTGAGCTGCTCTGGCGCGACTGCGACGCGACCTTCGAGACCGCCAAGGTCAACGGCCGGGGCGCCGCCGCCAACGGCGACGGCATAATCCGGATCGAGACCGACCGCGGCACGATCGCCTCTCCCCTC
>DATCBF010000358.1:0-2800 GCA_036512025.1 Solirubrobacterales bacterium | reverse complement strand
AGGTCGGTGCGGTCATCGCCGGCGTAGATCGCCGCCGTCACTCCGTCGGTCGCCAGCAGCGCCGCCACCGCCGCGTCCTTGCCACCGCCACCGACCGGGCGCAGCTCCAACACCTTGCGGCCCCAGCGCGGTTCGAGGCCGGCGCGCCCCGCCTCGGCGCCGAGTTCGTGGGCATGGGCCTCGGCCGCGCGCTCATCCTCTGCCCCACGCCAGTGCAGGCCCTGGATCGGGCCCTTGTCCTCGACCCGGATCCCGGTCGCGGTCAGCTCCTCGGCGTCGAGCTCGGCCAGGAACTCCGCCGCCGCACGCTCGCGCCCGGCCAGCGAGGGATCCAGCCGCACCTCGGTCTCCCCTGGCAGCAGCAGCTCGAGCCCGTGGTTGCCGGCGTAGGCGATCCGGTCCAGCCCGACCAGCCGCTTTGCCTCAGCGGCTTGTCGCCCGGAGATGCAGCCGACCAAGCCGTAGCGTTCGCAGAGCCGCGCCAGCAGAGCTCGTGCGGTCTCGGGCACCGCGGCCTGCTCGGGGCGGGCCGCTATCGGCGCCAGGGTGCCGTCGACGTCGGTGAGGATCGCGGTGCGCGCGGGGTCGGCCAGCAGGGGAGCGAGCAGAGCTGTCCGCGGAGCGCTGGTCCGTGTTTCGGAATCGCGAGACACGCCATCTAGTATCGCCGCACCATCTCCTCCACGACTACCCGATGCCCTCCGACGAAACCCTGAAGCTGGCCGCGATCGGCACCCTCGCGGGCGTCTTCAGCGGCCTTTTCGGCGTCGGCGGCGGCAGCGTGATAGTGCCCCTGCTGATCTTCTGGTTCGGCTACGGCGAGCGCCTCGCGACCGGCACCAGCCTCGCCGCGATCGTCCTCATCGGCATGCTCGGCGCCCTTGCTCAGGGCGGCCTCTACGGCAACGTCCACGTCATCACCGGCCTGTTGCTGGCGATCCCGGCGGTGGCCGGAATCGTGATCGGCACGGCGATTCAGCAGCGGATCTCCCAGCGCGCCGTCTCGCTGCTCTTCGCCGTGCTTTTGATCGGCATAGCGATCGAGCTGATCATCCCGTGAACGAGGTCCTCGCGATCCTGATCGCCGTCTGCGGCGGCCTAGCCGGCGGCCTGGTCGGCATCGGCGGCGGCATCCTCTTCGTCCCCGCCCTGACAATCTTCCTCGGCCTCTCCCAGGTCGAGGGCGAGTCGACCTCGCTGCTGATGATCGTGATCGTCGCCCTGGTCGGCGCGATCCGCCAGAACAGCTACGGCAACGTCAACGTCCGCAACGCGATCGTGATCGGCGTCCTCTCCCCGCTCGGCGTCCTGATCGGGGTAGGAGTCGCCAACCACATCCCCCAGCGGGCCTTGGAATTGTCCTTCGCGGCGCTGGCATTGTTTGTGGCGTTCCAGTTGCTGCGCCGCGCCCTCACGACCCCGCCCGCGTAGCGATGGAGGAGCGGCTCAAAGTCAACGCCGCGCTCTCGATTCCGCTGCGCGAGATCGAGCTGCGCGCCAGTCGCTCGTCGGGCCCCGGTGGCCAGCATGCGAACGTCACCGCCTCGCGGATCGAAGCCGTCTTCGATGCTTCCGCCTCCTCGTCGCTGAGCGACGCCCGGCGCGGCCTGATCGAAGCGCGCCTCGGGCCGGTGGTCACCGCGGTTGCGCAGGATTCGCGCGGACAGGCCCGCAACCGCGAGCTGGCGCTGGAACGGCTGGGAGAGAAGCTGGCGGGCGCGCTCGAGGTTGCCCCGCACCGGCGCAAGACCCGCCCCAGCCGCGGCGCCCGCGAGCGCCGGCTCGATTCGAAGCGCAAGCGAGCCGAGCGCAAGCGTGGCAGGCGCCCGCCCGATCTCGATTGAGCCCCTAAAACGCTGGGCGCGACGCCCGCCATCGTCTACGCTCAGACAGTGGATTCACTCTCATGGGAAGGCGATGTGCCGCAGCTCCGCTCGCCGATTCTGGTCTGCTCTTTTCGGGGTTGGAATGACGCTGCCGCGGCGGCGTCGACCGCCCTGGGCGCGGTCGCCGATTCGCTCGACGCCGAGCTGATCGCCCAGATCGACCCTGAGGACTACTTCGACTTTCAGTCGACGCGGCCGACGATCACCCTCACCGACGGCCAGGCACGCCGCATCGACTGGCCCGAGAACAACCTGATCGCCGCCCGCGTCCCCGGCGCCGATCGCGACCTCGTCCTGCTTGACGGGACCGAGCCGAACCTGCGCTGGCGCACCTTTTCCGAGACGATCGCCACCGCTGCTGAGACCCTCGGGGTGGAGATGGTGATCACCCTCGGGGCGTTGATCGCCGAGGTCTCCCACACTCTGCCGGTCCCGATCACCGGCCTCGCCTCCGACGAGGACCTGGTCGCCGAACTCGACCTGCAGCGCTCCAGCTATGAGGGACCGACCGGGATCACCGGCGTCGTCCACGATTCCTGCCGTCAGGTGGGGATGACGTCGGCGTCGCTGTGGGCGGCGGTGCCCCACTACGTCGCCGCCGTCCCCAACCCGAAGGCGGCGCTGGCGCTGCTGCGCCGGCTCGAAGGGCTGACCGGGATCGCCGTCGACGCCTCCGAGCTGGAAGAGGAAACCACCACATATGAGGAGCAGATCGGCCGCGCCGTTGCCGCCAATCCCGAAATCGAGGAGCTGGTCGAGCGGATCGAGGCCGAGCAGGTCGAGCAGCTCGACCAGGATGGCGCGATCCTTCCTTCAGCCGACACGATCGCCAGGGAGTTCCAGCGCTTCCTGCGCCAGCAGGGCTCTTAGTAGCGCTTGGGGTGGGACGGGCCTGGCCGCCCTGTGGGCGAATT
>DATCBF010000357.1:0-2219 GCA_036512025.1 Solirubrobacterales bacterium | reverse complement strand
GAGCAGGCCGCCGCCAAGTACGACCTCGGCCAGCAGGGCCCGTCGATCCTCGCCGGGATCAACTGGGTCGAGACCGGCTTCGGCACCAATCTCGGCGTTTCCTCCGCGGCAGCCGAGGGCTGGATGCAGTTCCTGCCTTCGAGCTGGGAAGCCTTCGGCGTCGACGGCAACGGCGACGGCGTCAAAGACCCCTACAACCCCTGGGACGCGATCTTCGCCGCTGCCCGCCTGCTGCGCTCCTCCGGCGCGCCGCAGGACTGGCACGGCGCGATCTTCTCCTACAACCACGCCGACTGGTACGTCGCCGAGGTCCTCGCCGATGCACGCAAATTCGCCGGCGGGGGGACGGTCGAAGCCGGTGGACCGAGCTGCGCGGCGGCGGCAACGGCACCCAACGAAGCGGTCGCCCGCATGGTCGCCGAGGCGGGGCGGCTCAGCGCCCTGCGGCCGACCTCGCCCTATGTGTACGGGGGGTCGCACGGCTCGACGCCGACGCCGGCCAACGGGCCCTTCGACTGCTCCAGCGCCGTCAGTCATCTGCTCCAGGTCGGGGGTTTTCAGAACCCGACGATGGACACGACCGTCCTCGTCGGCTGGGGCGATCCGGGGCCGGGTCGGTGGGTGACGATCTTCGTCAAGCCCTACGGCGCAGAAGCTCACACCTTCATTCGGTTTTCCAGAGGAGTCACGCCGTCGAGCGAGCGCTATTGGGGCACCTCTGGAATCGTCGCCCCGGGGCACGGGCCAGGTTGGATCGGCGAAGAGAAGTTCTCCGCCTCCTACCTGGCCGGATTCGAGATGCGACACCCGCCGGGGCTTTGAGCGATGGGGGATTTCGCCGACGCGAGCGCCTCGGCCGTCGCCGCCGGCCGGCCCGGTCTCTCCCCGCTCATTTTCCGCGCCTCGCCTGGGGGGACCAATCGGCGTTGCCGTCGACTTGAACCGCTGTGGCCCCTCGATTCGCGTGTCTTTCTCCCGGCACGGAGTGGAGACGGAGAGAGACCGGGCCACCGACTCGAGGAAGCGAGCCTTGAACAGACCCCACGCCATCCGACCGCGACCAGAAGGGCGCCATGCCGCGCTTCCTTCTGACCCGCCGCGAGGCCGCCGAATCACTAGGCATGAGCCTCAGTCACTTCCAGCGCCACGTACAGCCGTTCATCCGCTGCGTCTACTCCGGCCAGTTGCGCCTCTACCGGCCCCGCGATCTGCAGCGTTGGTCGGAGAGCGAGGCATGCGAGCCGGGGAGGAGGTGAGCGGCTGATGCCGGGCCTCGACACCAAGACCCGCTACCAGGGCGTCTTCGCCCGCCATCAGGAAGGCTGCCGGGTCGAGGCTGGGCGCCCCTGCAACTGCACGCCCACCTACTTCGGGACGGCCTGGGATCGCATAGGCCACCGGACGAAGAAGACTCGTCGCTTTCGTCTTGTCAGTGAGGCCAGGTCCGGCAGGGCCGACCTACAGGAGTCGCTGAAGAAAGGCGAGGCGCCGGTTTCCTCGTCGATCAGCTTCGCCGAAGCCAGAACTCGCTTCATCAAAGACGCCAAGGAAGGCGTTGCCCTCAACAAGCACCGGCGCCCCTACCGGCCTCGCGCGGTCGAAGACCTCGACACCGCGCTCGCCCAGGTTCCGCCCGAGATCGCCCGGCGGCGCCTCGTCCGGGTCGTCAGGGGTGAAATCCAGTCCCTGGTGGATCGCCGCAGCGCCCCGGGTCCAAATCGACTCTCCAGCTCGCGAATCTCCTCGATCGTCAACGCGATCCGCTCGCTCTACCGATGGGCCAAAGACCACGAACTCGCCACCCACGACCCGGCGAAGGAGATCAGGCTACCGGTCAGCGACGCGAAGCCCCGCGACCGGGTGGCGACGCCAGCGGAGTTCTCAAAGCTGATCGCAGCCATCTTCGAGACGAGGCCGGCCGAACGCGAGGAAGACAAGACCCGAGATCGTGCCAAGGCCCGCAAAGACGCCTTGCCCTACGCGCTCGCCGGCTACGGCAGCGCTCGCTACCAAGAGATCCAGGTGCTCGATTGGACGCACGTCGATCTCGATGTCGGCGCCGGCGAGCTTGCCGGTGACGAGGAGGGGCGCAAGCCTGGCGGGTCTTGGCGGCTGATCTTCTTCGTCAAGCCGCTCTGGGAGATGCTGCGGGAGGAGTGGCGGGCACAGGGCCGACCGACCGCCGGCAAAGTCTGTCCACCTCGAAGGGCGAGCGGCAG
>DATCBF010000356.1:0-3520 GCA_036512025.1 Solirubrobacterales bacterium | reverse complement strand
GCTCCATAAAGGCCGTGAGTCCGGCCTGGAGCTGCTCGTCGAAGCCGTCGGAGGAGCGGAACGCTTGCCCGACCCGATCGGATGCCCGCTCGATGATCTCATCGAAAGTGGCCAGAAAGCATTCCCGCTTGCTCTCGAAATGCGCGTAGAAGGTGCTGCGCGATACCCCGGCCAGCGCCACCAGCTCGCGAAGAGTGGTGCCGGCGTAGCCGTGGCGGGCGACCGCCTCGACCATCGCCCCCTCCAATCGGGCCCGCTGATGGCGGGCGACCGCGGCCGGAGGCATCCTGCCGGGACCGCCTGTCAGTCTCCGAAACAAAGGCTCGGTCGGCTGTGGAGCGGGGTCCAGTGGCGCCATCCAGCTCCACGATAGCCCGACTATCGAGGACATACGTGTACCAGCCTTGACAGATTTGCACACATCAGTCCGGGCTCCACGGGAGCCCGACATGGTCGCTATATGACAACACAGACGAGGCCGCTCTGCGTCACGGGACCTACCTGTTGCACACAAGGACAGCGAATGTGATGGGTACGTTGACCAACGCGCGTACGCTCCCGATCATTGTGTACTCTCCTTGACATGGCGATGCAAAAGGTTTGCAGGCACGGGAGCGCAGGCCGATGGCTGTACCAAAAGGATCGCGTCGGATGATGGCTGAGGGGTCGGCCGGCAAGGGGCCGGATGGCCTCAAAGGAACCTGGCGCCTACCTCGCGGCACGCAGAAGATTTCGGGCGACGAGGTCGCTCACATACAGCGCTTGAGGCTGGTGGCAGGCGTCGCCAGGGCGCTCACCGAGCATGGCTATGCCTCGCTTTCAGTCGAGCAGGTGGTCGAGCAGGCCGGAGTGTCCCGCTCGACCTTCTACGAAAATTTCAAAAACAAGCACGACTGCGTGTTTGCGGCCCATGAGGTCATCTTCGATTGCCTGGCCGCCGAGGTTGCCGAGGCTTGCGCAGCCGTGCCGGATTGGCCGGCGAAGGTGTCGGCGGCTGTCGTCACCTCGCTTACCTTCGTTGTCGATGCGCCCGACGAGGCGCGCCTGCTCAGCCTCGATGTGGTGGGCGCCGACCCTGGCGTCGCGAGACGGGTGTTGGCGTCGAACGAGCGACTGGCGGGCATGCTTCGCGCCGGTCGCAGGCACTATCCGGACGCTGAGCGGTTACCCGAGCTGACCGAGCTGGCGCTCATCGGCGCTGTCTCCTCGCTGCTGAACGGTCTTTTCATTGACGATCGGGCCGATCGGATCGAGGAGTTGAAGCCGCAGGTCGTCCAGCTCTTGCTGATGCCGTACGTCGGCGCCGAAGAGGCTCAGCGCCTCTCCCTCGCCGCCTAGCCGGGACTGGCGCCGCCTTCGCCGCAGTGGCGAATAGCCTTCGCTCGCCGTGATCTTGGCGATCGATCAGGGGACCACCGGAACGACCTGCCTCGTCTTCGACGACGACGGCCGGGTAGTGGCGCGGGCCTATTCGGAGTTTGAGCAGCACTTCCCGCGGCCGGGGTGGGTCGAGCACGACGCGGGCGAAGTCTGGGAGGTGACGCGACGGGTCGCCGCCGAGTCGATCGCCGCGGCCGGGATCGACGGATCCGAGCTCGAGGGGATCGGGATCGCGAACCAGCGCGAGACCGTCGTCGCCTGGGATCCGGCCAGTGGCGAGCCCTTGCACCGGGCAATCGTCTGGCAGGACCGCCGCACCGCCGAACGCTGCGACCAGCTGCGGGCGGCGGGCCAGGAAGAGCTTGTGCGGGAGCGGACCGGCCTCGTCATCGACCCCTACTTCTCCGGGACCAAGATCGAGTGGCTGCTGCGCAATGTCGAGGGAGCGGGACGGGCGGTCTTCGGCACGATCGATTCCTGGCTCCTGTTCAAGCTGACCGGCCGCCACGCGACCGACTACACGAACGCCTCGCGAACGATGCTGTTCGACATCCACAAGCTCGCCTGGGACGACCGGCTCTGCGCGATGCTCGACATCGACCCCCGGCGGCTCCCCGAGCCCCTGCCGTCGGCGCACATCTACGGCACGACCTCGGAGTTCGGCGGCGAAGTTCCGGTGGCCGGGGTCGCCGGCGACCAGCAGGCGGCCCTCTTCGGTCAGGCCTGCCATCGCGCCGGGACCGCGAAGAACACCTACGGCACCGGCAGCTTTGTCCTCCTCAACACGGGCGCGGAGGCTCCCCCGGCCGCCGACGGATTGCTGACCACGATCGCCCCCGGGTCGGGGGAGGACGCCGCTTATGCGCTGGAGGCGGCCATTTTCGTCACCGGCGCTGCCGTCCAGTGGCTGCGTGACGGCCTCGGGATCATCGACGAGGCGTGGGAGACCGAGGCGCTGGCCCGCTCGCTCGATGGCAATGACGGCGTTTACTTCGTCCCCGCTCTGACCGGTCTCGGCTCCCCGCAGTGGGATCCCTACGCCCGCGGCACGATCGTCGGCCTGACCCGAGGCAGTGGCCGTGCTCACCTCGCGCGGGCCGCCCTGGAGGCGATTGCCTATGAGACCGTCGATGCGGTGCGCGCCCAGGAGGCCGCCGCCGGCAGGAGGCTCGAGGCTCTGAAAGCCGACGGTGGCGCCGTCGTCAACCGCTGGTTGATGCAGTTCCAGGCCGACGTGCTCGGCGCCCCGGTGATCGTGCCGGAGATCGCCGAGACGACCGCGCTTGGCGCCGCCTATCTGGCGGGGATCGCGGTCGGCCGCTGGAGCGCCGAGCAGGTGGGGGAGATGTGGCGCGAGGCGGCTCGCTATGAGCCGCGGCTGAGTGAGGACGAGCGCGCCTCGCTGCTGGCCGAGTGGCGCCGCGCCGTCGAGCGCTCACGCGGCTGGGCGGCGCCGGAAGAGGACGCCGAGGGTGCGTAACTGGCCCCGGGGGCGGGGTTAGGCATCTACGGCGGCCCGAGGCCGCCGAACCCCGTTATGACCGAGATGAAGCCACAGGCCTACAAGGATTCGCGCCCCGCGGATTACTTCACGCAGTTCCACACCGCCGCCCGCAGGGGCGTCGGCTGGACCTATCCGTTGGCCCGGGTGATCCTCACCCTGCCGACGATCGCGATCTATCGCCTGCGGGCGATCGGGCTGCGGAACGTTCCGCGCGAGGGGCCGCTTGTCCTCGCTCCCAACCACTTCAGCCAGATGGATCACTTCTTCGCCGGCGCCTACCTGCGTCGCCAGGTTCGCTTCATGGCGAAATCGCAGATGTTCGGCCCGCCGGTCCTCACCTACATCTACAAGCACGGCGGTGTCTTCCCGATCCGGCGCGGCCACCGCGACGAGGAGGCGTTCAAGACCGCCTATGCGATTCTCGATCAGGGCGGGATGTTGCTTGTCTATGCCGAGGGCGGGCGCTCGCGCTCCCGCGAGATGGGCGAGCCGAAGCCGGGGATCGGCCGGATCGCGCTGGAGAAGGGGGTGCCGATCGTCCCGGTCGCGATCCACGGCTCCGCCGCGGTGCGTGGCTGGAAACGACTGCGCTTCCCCAAGGTCACCATCCAGTTCGGCGAGCCGGTCAGTTTCCCG
>DATCBF010000355.1:0-14874 GCA_036512025.1 Solirubrobacterales bacterium | reverse complement strand
GGCCTGCTCGCCGATTCTGGGGGGCGGGTCTGTTCGGAGATCGCCATTCTCACTTCTCCAGGTAGCTGAGCTTGTACTTGCCGATCTGGATCTCGTCGGCGTCGGCGAGACGGTGCGACTCGATCCGGCGGCGGTTGACGTATGTCCCGTTGAGCGAACCGAGGTCGTCGATGTAGAAGCCGTCGCGGCGGCGGACCAGCAGCGCGTGGTTGCGGGAGACGGTGACGTCGTCGAGAAAGACGCCGGCATCGGGGCTGCGCCCGATGCTGACCCGGTCGTCGGTGACGCTGAAGCTCTCCCCGGCGCGGCCTCCACCGGAGCGGATCACCAGCGCCGCCCCGACCTGCTCGACCACCTCGTCGATGTCGACCGGCTGCATGTCGCCGGTTTCGTCGACGGTGTAGGTCATCGTCGTCGGCTCGTCGCCGCCCTCGGATGGCCCCCCCAGGTAGGCGCCACATTTCTGGCAGTAGTTAGCGCCTTCGGGGTTGGCGAAGCCGCAGTCGGGACAGTGGACAGCCATCGTTTCCTCCCGACGCTCAGGCGGCGGGCTCGTCGTCCTCCGCGGGCCTGGCTTTGCCGGCCAGGATCTCGGTCAGCTGGCGCACGTCATCGCCGGAGATCAGCGAATCGCCGCGCTCCCGCTTCTGGCGCAGCCGGTTGACCAGCTCGGCGCGGAGAATGTCGATCTTGCCGTGCAAAACACGGCGGCGGTAGGAGATCTCGTTCTCCTCCTCGGTGAGCTTTTCGATCAGATCCTTCAGCTCCTTGTCGCTGAGTGAACCCAGATCGGGAAAGGTGTCCTCCATCTCGCTCCTTGATTGAGAGGCGTTGGCCTCCATTTGCCTCGGCTGACGATTATAGGTTGACCTTGGCCAAAGGTTCAACTGAAGGTTGAAGGTTTATGGAGAGTGAGGGTCAGATTGCAGTTTGCGCCCGTCGCGGACGGCGCGTATTCCCGTCTGCGCGTAGAGCACGGTGGCGACGATCGCGAGCGCCAGGCCGACGATCAGCAGCGCCGAGGGAACCCAGCCGGCGAAGACCATCGCGAAGAAGATTCCGCCCATAATCGGGAAGACCGAGACCCGACCCGGCCAGTTGACTTCGATGTCGACGCCGTGGCGCAGTCCGTACTGGGCGAGAAACAGCATCGCCAGCTCGCGCAGAGCGAGCAGCGCCAGCGCCCATCGTGGCAGCAGCTCGAAGCTCCAGCAGACGACGGCGCCAGAGAGGATCGTCAGGCGGTCGACAAGCGGGTCCAGCAGCGCGCCCATGCGGCTGTACTGACCGGTGACGCGGGCGAGAAAGCCGTCAAGGTAGTCGCCGGCGGCGATCAGCCAGAACACGATTGCCGCCGGAGCGCTGCGGCCGTCGCCCGATTCGTAGGCGAGGTAAAGGAAGACGGGGAGAGCGGCGAGTCTGAGATAGCCGACGGCGTTGGGGATGGTCCAGGGGTTGAGCGGCTCGCCTTTGCGCGTCTGGCGCGGTTTGGGCCCGGTCCGGTCGAGGCCGAAGAGGCGACGCAGGCGGCCCCGGCCGAACGGGGTGGCCTCAGTCATTCATCCCCTGCAGCAGGACAAGGATGTGTTCGCTTGCCGCCGCCACCGGCAGGCTGTGGTCCTCCCCACTCCCTCGCTCCTGCGCCTCGACGATCCCGTCGGCGAGGCCGCGACGGCCGACCACGACCCGCAGCGGGCAGCCGAGCAGCTCGGCGTCGGTCAGCTTCTGCCCCGGCCCGGCATCGCGATCGTCGTAGAGCACATCGGCGCCGGCGGCGAGCAGCTTCTCGTAGATCGTGTCCGCGGCTTCGCGCTCGGGCTCACCGGCCTTGGCCAGCGATACGAGGTGGATCTCCCAGGGCGCGATCGCCTTCGGCCAGACGATGCCGTTGTCGTCATTGCCCTGCTCGATCGCCGCGGCGAGGATGCGCGCCGGCCCGATCCCATAGCTGCCCATCACGACCGGCCGCTCCACGCCCTCCTCGTCGAGATAGGTGGCGCCGAGCGGCTCCGAGTAGCGGGTGCCGAGCTTGAAGATGTTGCCGATCTCGATCGCGGGCTCGATCTCGATCTCCCCGCCGCCGGGCGCGGTGTCGCCCGCCTCGACCGTGCGCACATCGAGCTCCTCGAACTCGAAGTCGCGGCCGGGCCGGACGCCGCGCAGATGTGTGTCGGCTCGGTTGGCGCCGCAGATGAAGGAGTCGCCGGCGATCGCCGCGTCCTTGACGACGGGGATCTCGGCGCCGAGCGGGCCGATGTAGCCGACCGGGCCCAGCTCGGCCTCGATCTCCTCGGCTCCGGCCTGGCGGAAGTCGGCGCCGAGCGCGTTGCGCAGCTTGATCTCGTTGAGGCGATGGTCGCCGCGAAGGAGAACCAGGACCATGCCACGGCCCTCGACCATCACCGGCAGGGCCTTGATCAAGGCGCCGGCGGGGACCTCGAGCGCCCCCGAGACCTGCTCGACGGTGGTCAGCCCGGGCGTTGAGACCTCCTCTGGCTCCTCGAGAGCCACCGGCAGCTCCACGGGCCGGGCCTGGGCCGTGGCGATCTCGACGTTGGCGGCGTAGCCGCGCGCAAGGGCAACCTCGTTCTCCCCCGCGGGGCAGGGCGCCATGTACTCGTCGGCGCCGGAGCCGCCCATCATCCCGACGTCGGACTCGACTCGGTACCAGGTCAACCCGCAACGATCGAAGATCCGTTCGTAGGCGCCCGCCTGCAACTCGTAGGAGCGTGCCAGCCCCTCCTCGTCGCGATCGAAGGAATAGGCGTCCTTCATCGTGAACTCACGGGTGCGCAGCACCCCGGCCCGAGGCCGCGGCTCGTCGCGCTCCTTCGTCTGCAGGTGAAACAGCATCATCGGCAGGTCGCGGTAAGAGCGGACCTCGCGGGCCACGTGGGTGGTGACGCACTCCTCGTGCGTCATCGCCAAGACCATCGGCGAGCCCTTGCGATCGTCGAGCTTGAAGAGCTCGTCGATCGCGTAACGCCCGGTCTTCTCCCAGGTCTCAGCGGGCTGCAGGACGGGCATCAGCATCTCCTGGCAGCCGATCCCCTCCATCTCCTCCCGCAGGATCGCCTCGACCTTGCGATGCGCTCGCCAGCCGGCGGGAAGGTAGGTCCACAGCCCGGCTCCCACCTGGCGGATCAGCCCCGCTCTTACCATCAGCTTGTGGGATACCGCCTCCGCATCCGCGGGGGCGTCCTTGACCGTGGGCAGGAAGGTCTGGCTCAGTCGGGTCACGGGGGGAAACCTATCCGCCCGGCGGCCCGCCACTCAGGCTCGGGTGAAGCGCCGCCCCGCCGTGGGCGAAACGGCCTCGTCCATCAGCACCCGGTCTGACTCGCCCTTTTCGGCGGCTTCGTGCTCCATCTTGGCGATCTTCTCCGGGGTCAGGTCGCCGGCGTTTTCCTCCTCGATCTTGGCCAGCCACTCTCCGCCCTCGGCCGACTTGGCCTCGTCGACCTCGACCTTGCCGCGGTCAAGTGACTTGTCGATCTCCTCGAAGAGGGCGTCGACCAGCGTCTCCTGGGGGACCTTTCGGAGCGGCTTGCCGTGGGCGAAGATCAGGCCCTCGTTCTTGGCGCCGGTGATGCCGAAGTCGGCGTGTGAGGCCTCGCCGATGCCGTTGACCGCGCAACCGAGCACAGCCACCTCGACCGGCTCGGCATAACTTTCCAGCCGCTGCTCGATTTCGGTGACGACGGCGTCCATGTCGAACTGGAGGCGGCCGCAGGTCGGGCAGGCGATCAGGACCGGGCCGCGCTCGCGCAGCTGCAGCGCCTTGAGGATCTCCCAGGCGACCTTGACCTCCTCCTCGGCATGGAAGGTCGAGAGCGAGATCCGGATCGTGTCGCCGATCCCGTCGGCGAGCAGGGCCCCCAGGCCAACGGCCGATTTCAGCGAGCCCGACCATTTGGTCCCGGCCTCGGTGATCCCCAGGTGCAACGGGTAGGGGACCTTCTCGGAGAGCAGGCGGTTGGCGGCAATCGTGTTCGGGACGTTGGTCGACTTGATCGAGATCTTGAAGTCTTCGAAGCGCAGGCCCTCCATCAGCTCCACGAACTCGATCGCGGCGGCGACCAGCGCCTCGACCGGGGCTTTGCGCTCCAGCTCGTGCAGGTGCTTGGGCAGCGAGCCGGAGTTGACGCCGATCCGCATCGGCACCCCGGCAGCGGTCGCCTTGAGCGCGACCTCGGCGACTTTCTCGCGGCCGCCGATGTTGCCCGGGTTGAGGCGGATGCAGTGGGCCCCGGCGTCGATCGCCTTCAGCGCCAGGGTGTGGTTGAAGTGGATATCGGCGATCACCGGGATCGGCGACTGTTTGACGATCGTCTTCAGCGCCTCGACGTCGTCGTCGCGTGGCACCGCCACCCGGACGATGTCGGCGCCGGCGTCGGCGACCTTGTGGATCTGCTCCATCGTCGCCGCTAGGTTGGCGGTCTCGGTCTTGGTCATCGTCTGCACGACGACCGGGGCGCCGCCACCGATCGGCACGCCGCCGACGAATATCTGTCGCTTGGAAGCCATAGTCCAAGCGTACTGGGGGGAGTCGCTTGGGACCGGTTTCGGCCTGCCCCTATTTCTTGAAGGTCACGGCCATGCTCGTGGCGCCGGGGCTGCCTCCGATCGGCTGAAAGGTGACCTTGACTTTGATCGTCAGCTTGTGGCCTTTGGCTTTTTTCAGCGCCTTGAGCCCGGCGCTGGTCAATTTCAGCTTTAAGGCCACCGTTCCGGCTCCGCTGGAGCCGGCGGTCACGGCTTTCAGCTGTTTGCCGGAGACAGAGACCGTGCCTGGGCCGGGCACGCTGATCTGCACGGTCGCCGACGCCCCTTTTGTGGCAGCCGGCTTTGCCGTGAACCGGTTGCTAGGCGGTGGGGCCTGCGGGGCCGGGGGAAGCGGCTGGATCGGTGTTGCGGGCGCCGCGAAGACGGCAGGCGGAGTGATGAATTCCTGGTCGTTGCTTTTGGTCGTGCCGCCGGCGTTTTTGGCGACGAGGCGATAGTGGTAGACGACGTTTGGGGCAGGCCTCCGACCGACTGAGAGACCGAGGCGGGGACGATGCCCTGGCCGACATCCACCTCAGCCGCCGGGATGTTGCTGCCGTAGGCGGCTGTGAAGCCGAATTCGAAGTGATAGGTCGTATCGCCGCCGCTGGGGTTGACCGTGCCGTTAAGGCTGAATCCACCCCCCGCTTCGCTGAACGGCGTGGCGACGACGACAGGCGGGTTCGGCGGTGTCGTGAATGTCTGGTCCGGGCTGACGCCGGGACCTTCGGAGTTGTTCGCGACGATGCGGTAGTGATAGGGCGTGTTCGGAGCCAGGCCGCTTACTTCCTGCGACACGGCGACAGCGCTGTCGCCGGAGCCGATGTTGAGATCGGACGTCGGGAGATTGGCGCCGTATGCGATCGAGGTTCCGAATTCGAAGTGGTAGTGGGTGGCCAGGCTGTTGGGGTTGATGGCGCCCTTCAACTTGTAGCCGCCGGCGACCGCTTCAGGGGCGCTGACAACGGCGCTGGGGGCGGCGGGCGGGCTCGGCGGAGTCATGAAGGTCTGGTCGGGACTGGGCGCCGAGCCACCGGTGTTCTGGGCGACGAGCCGGAAGTGGTAGGTCGTGTTGGGCAGGAGGGCGCTGTTCTGAAGTTCCTCGGCGACGGAGGCGGCGGCGTTGCCGAAGCCCGCGTCGCCATCGGGCGCCGGGATGCTGGCTCCGTAGCTCGTCGCGGTCCCGTATTCGAAGCGGAATTTCGTATCCGCCCCGTGGGGGTTGACCGTGCCGTTGAGGCTGAATCCGCCGGCCGTGGCCGTCGCGGCGTCGGCGACGACGGCGGGTGGGGTCGCGAGTGTCGTAAAGGTCTGGTCGCCGGTCGAGGCCGGGCCGTCTGTGTTCTGCGCGACGAGCCGGTAGTGGTAGGTCGTGTTCGCCGTCAGGCCGGTGACGGTCTGGGGGGCATGGACGGTGGCCGGGTAGGCTGCTGAGCCCGCGCTGGCATCAGGCACGGGAACGCTGGTCCCGTAGCCGGTCGTGGTGCCGTATTCGTAGTGGTAGGTCGTGGGAAGCCCATACGGGTAGATGGTCGCGTTGAGGCCGGCCCCGGTTGTTGCTGGCGTCGCCGAAGCGCCCAGGACGATGGGAGCGAAGGCGGGGGCAATGGCCGGAAAAGCCGCAAGGGCGACGATCGCGATCGACGTGCAGGTGGCGGCGCGAACGGCCGCGCGCAGGCGGCGCGGGCGCCTCGGGCCGACGCCTTCGTGGCGGCGGGTCTCCAGGTGACTCATCCTTCCTCCTTGTCGCTCCCAAGCGGACGTTGACCTTCCGGTGTACGACCGTTGACGGGGAAAGGTTCGAATTCACCTTGGGGACTCCGCCCCCGCGGCTTTTGGCGGGCCGAGGTTGAACCTCGCGGCTGTCTTTGCCGTACAACCGTCAAGCCCAGACGACGAGCACGAAGGAGGAGCGATGAGCGACCTGGAGACCCCCCACGCCGGCGAGGGCCGTCCTGCCCGACATGGCCGGAGCCGCCCGGCCATTCGCCTGGCGCTGTGCGGCCTGCTCGGAGCGCTCGCGCTCGCGGCTTTCCCGTCCCTTGCCTCCGCCTTCATGGCTGCCCCGCTCGTTGAAGCAAACCCCGCGGTCCAGGTTGCCGGCGGCTTCACTCTCAAAGGGACGATCTATCCATACGAACTCGCCACCCACTACCACTTCGAATACGGCACGACGACTGCGTACGGCGCCAACGCTCCCGTGCCTGATGCCGACGCCGGCTCCTCGAACGGCTCCGTTCAGGTCTCGCAGACGGTCACCGGCCTGACGGCTAACACGACCTACCACTTCCGCCTCGTAGCCGCCAATGCCGACGGGCCGGCCACCAGCGGCGACCAGTCATTCACGACTCCGGCCGACCCCAGCGCCCCGCCCAGCCCCGAACCGGCGCCAGGAGGATCTGGTCATTCCGGCACGACTGGGGGCAAGGTCAAGGTGAAGGAGGCCCGCTACAAAGGACGGACGATTCTCACGACCTCCAGCGGCCGCACCCTTTACAGCCTCAGCGCCGAGAAGAACGGCAAGTTCGTCTGCACGAAGGCGAGCGGCTGCCTCGGCATCTGGCACCCGCTGATGGCCCCCAAAGGGGCAACGCCGACGGGCCCGGTCAAGCTGGGCACGATCAAGCGCCCGGAAGGCGGCTCACAGGTCACCTACCACGGCCGCCCCCTCTACAGCTTCGCCCCGGACACGAAGCCCGGCACCGCCAAGGGAGAAGGAATCAAAGACGTCGGGACCTGGCATGCGGTCACGGTCCCCAAATAGATGCGCTGACGCCCGCGGTCGCGGCGGCTGGAACCGGCAAGGCCGCTAGCGGACGTTGAAGCCTTCGCCGGTGAGGCGGCCGATGTCGTTGTTGAGGCCGATGAACATCAGCGCCGCGACCAAGACGAAACCGAGAACGGTGGCGCGCTCTATCACCCGCATCGAGACCGGTTTTCCGCGGAGCTTCTCGATCAGGCTCCAGAAGATATGGCCCCCGTCGAGAGGAAGGATCGGCAGCAGGTTGATCAGGCCGAGCGAGAGGCTGACCAGTGCGAGCAAGCCCAACGCCGCCCTGACGCCGAAGCCGATCACCTGGTGCGCAACGTCGCTGACCCCGACGATTCCGGACACCTGCTTGCGCTGTTCGGATTCGAAGATGTGGGTGAAGACATGGACAGTGCCGGAGGTCACTTCCCAGACCTGGCCCCAGGCATGTGAGGCCGCGCCGCCCAAACCGAGGTGGAGCGGCGTGGTCCCATAAGAGAAGCCGATCCGGGTTCGCTTTAGAGCCGGGTCGTAGGTGGGGTAGACCGCGATCGTTCGGGCCTGGCCGTGACGCTGGATTTCCAGCCTGACGGGGGTGGTGGCGCGACAACCCTTGGCCTGGCCCCCTCCGGCGCAATGGTGGGCTGAGACGAGCTTCCCGAAGTGTTCGAGGCGCTCTTCCGTATCGAGGCCGGCGAACGCCTTGCCGTCGATGGAGACAATCCGGTCTCCTGGCCGCAGATGAGCCGTCGCGGCAGGGGATTTTGCCTCGACCGTTCCAATCGTGCTGTCGACTTCACTCGCGCCAAAAGAGAGGAAGAAGAGAATCGCGAATGCCAGCAGGATGTTCACCGCTGGACCGGCGCCGATCACAACGATCCGCTTCCAGACCGGCTGATGGTAATAGCCCCTGGCTGCCACCTCCGGCGGCAGCTCCTCGTCGGGATTCATGCCTGTGATTTTCACGTAGCCGCCGATTGGGATCGCGGCGATTCCGTACTCGGTCTCGCCGCGTTTCACCGAGACGAGCTTCGGGCCGAGAAAGAGGAAGAAGCGCTCGACCCGCATGCCCGTCGCCTTGGCGGCGAAGAAGTGGCCCGCCTCGTGGAGGACGATGAGAAGACAGAAACCGAAGACGACAAGAACCCAGCTCATGCCAGAGCCAACCCCCGGACCTGCTCATCGGTGCGGCGGCGGGCCTCGGTGTCGGCGTCGAAAAGGTCGTTGAAGTGGGTGACGGGGCGGGCGGGCATCTCCTCCAGCACGTGCTCGATCACCGCGGCGATGCCCGTGAACGGGATCCGGCCGTCGAGGAAGGCGGCGACGGCGACCTCGTCGGCGGCATTGAGAACGCAGGGCGACGTCCCGCCCGCTTCGCCGGCCTCACGGGCAAGGCGCAAGCAGGCGAACGTATCCGGGTCGGGCTGCTCAAAGGTCAGCTCGCCGATCGCGGCGAGGTCGAGGCGAGGCACGTCGACCGCGGCCCGATCCGGGAAGTTGAGGGCGTAGGAGATCGGCACCCTCATGTCGGGATAGCCCAGGTGCGCGAGAGAGGCGCCGTCGATCAGGTCGATCAGCGAGTGGACTATCGACTGCGGATGGACGACGACGCCGATCCGCTCATAGGGGATGGCAAAGAGGTGGTGCGCCTCGATCGCCTCGAAGCCCTTGTTCATCAGCGTCGCCGAGTCGATCGTGATCCTCCCCCCCATCT
The DNA here is from genome assembly GCA_036512025.1 of Solirubrobacterales bacterium. Classification (GTDB taxonomy): domain Bacteria; phylum Actinomycetota; class Thermoleophilia; order Solirubrobacterales; family 70-9; genus DATCBF01. The sequence goes on along the minus strand of DATCBF010000355.1, from coordinate 5,866 downwards.
CCCAGGTCGGGTGGGCCAGCGCCTCGGCGACGGTGACCCCGGTTAGATCGTCGCGACCTCGGAAGGGCCCTCCCGAGGCGGTCAGCATCAGCCTCGCCACGGTCCCGGCGGGCTCGGAGCCGATCAGCTGGAACAGCGCCGAGTGCTCGGAGTCGACCGGCAAGAGCCGGGCGCCCGTCGCCTCGACCAGCGCCATCACCAGCTCGCCGCCGATCACCAGGCTCTCCTTGTTGGCGAGGGCGACATCGATCCCCTCGGTCAAGGCGACGACGGTGGGCCCGAGCCCGGCGGCTCCGACCATGCCGTTGAGGACGATGTCGGCGCCGGAGTCGACGATCAGCTCACGGATCCCGTCCTGGCCGGCCAACACGCGTCCGCTCCAGGCGCCGCGGGCACGGCCGATGGCATCCTCGTCGGCGAGCGCGATCGCAGGCACTCCGAACTGGCGAGCCTGCTCAACCGCCAGCTCCCAGCTCGAGCCGGCCGCCAGGCCGACGACCTGGAGATCGTCAGATCCGGCGACGATCTCCAGCGCCTGGGTCCCGATCGATCCGGTCGACCCGAGTATCACCAGCTTCTTCATGCGATCACAGAGGATAGGGAGAGGAGAACGCCTGCCTCGAATCCGCGATTTCCCGCCATATGCGCGGGTAAATGCAACCTCGTGCTAGTAGACAAGCTGGACGGCCAGGTAGTAGCCGACCACCACGGTGAAGAAGACCGCGTCCAGGCGGTCGAGCATGCCTCCGTGTGGGCCGAAGATGGTTCCGGTGTCCTTTTTGCCGAGGTCGCGCTTCAACATCGACTCGAAGAGGTCGCCGACCGGGGCGATCGCCGCCACCGCGGCGCCGATCAGGAGAGCGTCGATCCCGGTCAGCCAGTTCTGGTAGAGGCCGGCGAACCAGAAGCCCATGGTGCCGATCACGAAGCCGCCGATCAGCCCCTCCAGGGTCTTGTTGGGAGAGAGGCTGGGGGCGATCTTGTGGCTGCCGAACATGCGGCCGGTGGCGTAAGCCGCGGTGTCGGTGACGAAGGTGCCGACCAGCACGTCGACCAAGAGGGCGGCGCCGTGGCTCGGGAGGTCGCGGAGGAAGACGGCGTGGACGAGAGGGACGCCGATCCAGACCACCCCCAGCAGCGTGACCCCCATCGAGATCGTTATGCCCTCGTGTGGGCCGCCGCTGGCGCCGAAGGCAAACAGCAGCGGGAACGATGCGGCGAGGATCAGCAGCACGTTGAAGGAGGTGCCGAAATGCGCGGCGAGGATCAGCGCCGCCACTGCGATATAGGCGGCGATCTGGATCGGGCGCTGGGCCGCTGTCATCTCCATGTACTCGCGCAGGCAGAGGACGCCGATCGCGATCATCGCGATCGCGAAGACAAGCCCGCCGGCGACGGTGATCGCGATCGCGAAGGCGATCCACGGAATCGCGACCAGAACCCGTTTGGCGGTCTCGCCCCTCAGCCGCCCTCGCCTGGGCGCGGGGCGAGCCGCCCGTTTAACGGGGGCCTCCTCCTCGGCAAACATGTCGTCGTCGAAGAGATCCACCTCAGGTCCTCGCTCCGAAACGGCGCCTACGGGCCCCAAACTCTCGCAGCGAATCCTCCAAGGCCTCGCGTGTGAAGTCAGGCCAGAGCTCGTCGCGGAAGACCAGCTCCGAGTAGGCGCACTGCCAGAGCAGGTAGTTGGATATCCGGCGCTCGCCGCTGGTCCTGATCAAGAGGTCCGGATCGTGCATCTCGGGTGCATATAGGTGCCGCCGAAACTCCTCCTCGGAGCCCCCCTGGAAGCTGCGCGCGGCATCGACGATCTCCGCTCTGCCGCCGTAGTTGAAGGCGACGAAGAGGGTGATCCGGCTATTGCCGGCGGTCAGGCCTTCGGCCCACGCCATTCGCTCGACCAGCTCCTGGCCGATCCCCTCGCGGCGGCCGATGAAGCGCATTCGCACACCCTCGTCGTGCAGCTCCGGCGTCTCCCTCTGGATCCGCTCGTCGAACATCGCCATCAGGCCGGCCACCTCCTCGGCCGGTCGGGACCAGTTCTCGGTCGAGAATGAGAAGACGGTCAGCTCCTCGATCCCGAGCTCGACCGCGTCGCGCAGACGGGCCTTGACCACATCGGCGCCGGCCCGGTGGCCGTCCACCGTCGGCAGGCCCTGCTGCTCCGCCCAACGGCCGTTGCCGTCGGTGATGATGGCTACGTACCGCGCGGAGGCGGTCACACTTCGAGGATCTCTTCTTCCTTGCCCTTGAGCAGGGCGTCGATCTCGGCAATCGCCTCGTCGGTCTGCTTCTGCAGCGAGGACTCGGCTCGACGCTCGTCGTCCTCCCCCGCCTCCCCTTCTTTCTTCATCTCCCGCAGGTCGCCCATGATGTCGCGGCGCACATTGCGGATCGCGATCCTGCCCTCCTCGGCGACGCCGTGGACGACCTTGACCATCTCGCGCCGACGCTCCTCGGTCAGCTCCGGGATCTGAAGCCGGATCACATTGCCGTCGTTGCTCGGGGTCAGCCCGACGTCGGACTCCTGGATCGATTTCTCGATCGCCCCGATCGAGGACTTGTCGAATGGCGTCACGGTCAGCAGGCGAGCGTCGCTGGTCGCCACGTTGGCAAGCTGCTTCAGGGGGGTCATGGCGCCGTAGTAGTCGACCGAGATGCGATCGAGCAGATGCGGCGAGGCGCGCCCGGTGCGCACCGTGGCCAGCTCGCCACGGCTCGACTCGACCGACTTCTGCATCCGGCCTTTCGCATCTTCGAGCAGTTCGTCGATCAGCTCCACTGGGCTCCCGTTCTCGCTTAGGCGGCAGGCGTGCTGGAGACCAGCGTGCCCACCCTCTCACCGGAGACGATCCTATCTATGTTGCTCTCGTCTCCCATGTTGAAGACGTAGATCGGCAGATCGTTGTCCATGCAGAGCGAGAGCGCCGTCGAGTCCATCACTTTGAGGCCGCGCTCGATCGCTTCGCGATGGCTGATCGCGGGGATGAACTTGGCCTCGGGATGGGTCGCCGGATCCGCGTCGTAGACGCCTTCGACCCCGTTCTTGGCCATCAGGATCGCCTGCGCGTGGATCTCCAGGGCCCGCAGCGCCGCCGCCGTGTCCGTGGTGAAGAACGGGTTGCCGGTGCCGGCGGCGAAGATGACGACGCGTCCCTTCTCGAGATGGCGCATGGCGCGACGGCGGATGTAGGGCTCGGCCACCTCCTTGACGTCGATCGCCGACATCACCCGCGTGTGCTGATCGATCCGCTCCAACGCATCCTGCAACGTGAGGGCGTTGAGCACCGTCGCCAGCATCCCCATGTAGTCCCCGGTGGCGCGGTCCATCCCGGCCGCCGCGGCCTGCAGGCCGCGGTAGATGTTGCCGGCGCCGACGACGATCGCCACCTCGACCCCGCGGGCGCGGATCGCGCCGACCTGATGGGCGATCCGCTCGACCTCACCGGCGTCGGTGCCGTGGTCGCGCTCGCCCATCAGCGCCTCGCCCGAGAGCTTCAGCAGGATGCGCCCGAATCTCGGTTCGGGGGTCATCTCGAAAGAGACCCTAGTCCTCGCCGACGCGGAAATACGCGAAGCGGGCGATGCGGACGTTCTCGCCGGTCTTTGCCGCCAGCTCCTGGCGCAGCTCCTCGATCGTTTTCGAGTCGTGTTTCTCGGCGTTGACGTGGGACTGATCGAGCAGTGCGACCTCCTTCGCCCATTTGGCGAGCTGGCCCTCGACGATTTTATCGACGATCTCCTCCGGCTTGCCGTCCTCGCGCGCCTTCTCCATGAAGACCCGCTTTTCGGCCTCGCGCTCCTCCTCGGGGATCTCCTCCGAGGAGACGAACTTGGGTGCGCTTGCGGCCACATGCAGGGCGACCTGGTAGGCGAAGACCTTGAAGTCCTCGTTGCGGGAGACGAAATCGGTCTCGCACTGGACCTCGACCATCGCCCCGACCCTGTCGTTGGCATGGATGTAGGAGGCGACAACGCCCTCGTTGGTGCCACGCCCTTCGCGCTTGGCAGCGGAGGCCTGACCCTTGACGCGCAGCAGCTCGATCGCACGGTCGGTGTCTCCGTCGGCCTCGGTCAAGGCCGCTTTGCAGTCCATCATCGCCGCGCCGGTGCGGTCGCGGAGTGCCTTTACATCGGCTGCGGTAACGCTCATTTGTCCTCTCCCTCCTTCGGAGCCGCCGCCTCGGAGGCGGCTGGAGTCGCAGCTGTGGGCGCTGCCTCGGCGGCGGGTTTCGCCTCGGGCGGCGGTGTTGGGTCGGCCGCCGGCACATCGGCGGCCGGGGTGGGCTCGGCCGACGGGGAATCCGCCACCGGAGCCGGGGTGGGAGCAGGCGCTTTTGGCGTCTCGGCGGCTGGTTTCGGAGCCGGCGCTTTCGGCGCCTGAGGAACCGGTTTCTGCGCCGCGGGCGCAGCGGGCGCGGGCTCAGCCGGCGGCGCCGGTGGTGTGGCGGCGGCTTTCTCCGCGGCAGCTGCGGCGGCAGCTGCCTCTGCCGCGGCTTTGGCCGCCTCCTCGGCGGCGACGCGGGCTTTCTCTTCCTCCTCGCGTTTGCGCCGCTCTTCCTCCTCCTTTTTGCGCCTCGCCATTTCCTCGGCGATGCGCTTCTCCTCCTGCACGCGCCAGGCGCTGGAGCCGGTCTTGACGGCGCCGCCGATCGTGCCGATGATCAGCTGGCAGGAGCGGATCGCGTCGTCGTTGCCGGGAATCACGAAGTCGATCGGGTTCGGGTCGCAGTTGGTGTCGACCAGGCCGATGATCGGGATCCGCAGGCGAGCCGCCTCGTGGACGGCGATCTCCTCGGTTTTGAGGTCGGTGACGAAGACCGCATCGGGCAGGCGGTCCATGTCACGGACGCCGCCGAGGTTGAATTCGAGCTTGACCAGTTCGGCCTGCATCCGCATCCGCTCCTTGGTCGGGAGCAGGGCCAGTTTGCCCTCCTCCTGCCAACCGAGCAACTCGTGCAGGCGGGCGATTCGGGTCGACATCGTGTTGAAATTGGTCAGCAGCCCGCCCAGCCAGCGCTGGTTTACGTAGGGCATTTTGCAGCGGTCGGCCCACTCCTTGACGGAGTCGCGCGCCTGCTTCTTGGTGCCGACGAAAAGGACCGTGCCGCCGCCGCTGGCGAGCTCGCCGACGAAACGGCGCGCGTTCTCCAGCAGGGCCTCGGTCTGCAACAAGTCGATGATGTGGATCCCGTCCAGCTCGCCGTGGATGAAACGGCGCATATTCGGGTTCCAACGGCGCGTCTGGTGGCCGAAGTGGACTCCGGCCTCCAGCAGCTCCTGCAAGCCTGCCTCGGGCATGGCGATTCTCCTTAAGTTGGGTTACGACACTCCCGCCGCTCTTGCCGGAACCCGGCTCTAGGCCGGGCAGGATCCGGGGCGATGCCGGCGGGGATTGGGTTTAGGTCCGAAGGATTGTAGGGGGATCGTCTCAGCCGCCGCGAGCGGCCTCCAGCACGGCGACGAGGTCCGCCGGCAGCTCCGAGCTGAAATCGAGTGGCTCACCGCTGACCGGGTGGGCGAAGGCGAGCCTGTGGGCGTGCAGGAACTGACGTTCAAGGCCATATTTCTCCGCCCCGCCGTAGGTCGGGTCGCCGGCCAGCGGATGCCCGATGGCGGCGAAGTGGGCGCGGATCTGGTGCGTGCGCCCGGTCTCCAACTTGGCCTCCAGATAGGTCTCCCCCGCCAGCAGCTCGAGGACCGTGAAGTGGGTGCGGGCCTCGCGGGCTGCGGCGCCGGAGACGGCCATCCGGTGGCGCTGACGGGAGGCCCGTCCGATCGGGGCGTCGATCGTGCCGGTGCGGGAAGTGAGTCTCCCGCCGGCCAGCGCCAGGTAGATGCGATCGACCTCACGCCGCTGGACCTT
>DATCBF010000354.1:0-3333 GCA_036512025.1 Solirubrobacterales bacterium | reverse complement strand
GCCGTACACCGACCTGCTGCGCCTGACCGTCTTCCTCACCGCGGGTGAGGCGACAGCTCTCGGCGCGATCTCCGCCATCGCCGCGGGGCGTGAGAACGAGAGCACCACGATCATCGTCGCCGCCGCCTGGTGGCTGATCTCGCTGGCGATCGGCCTTTATCTCGGCCGCCCCGCCCGCTCCGCCGACGGCGTCCGCGAAGCCCTGACCCAGGCCCGCACCGCAACCAGCCTCCCCCAGGAGGAAGGAGGGCGAATCGCCATCAGCCGGCTCTGGCCGATCGGGCTGACGGCCTTGGCAGCCGGCGTCCTCGGCATCTTCTTCCCCGGCGTGGCGGTGATCGGCGCCGGCTACGCCCTCCTCGTCTCCCTTGCCTGGCACAACCGCGAGGCTGCGGTCTTGGCGATCGAGGAGCGCGACGGGGTCAAGTTCTACGTCGTCCCCACCTCGGCCCTGCGGCCCATCAAGCTGGTGCGGACACCGGGACTGCGGAGCGACCGGCTGCGGGCTCCTGCCTAGCCTCTCTGGCCGACGGATGCACCCTCAGGTCAGTGCCGACTGCAGTCCGACTGCTAAGCCAGGATCAACGAGATCGCTGTCAGCAGAGAGGAGGAGGCGTCCGCTCCGACGGGCTATGGCCGCATACGAGGCGTCGTAGAACGTCAGTCCGTTGACCAGGGCCAATTCTGTCGTGACCAGGTGATCCTCAGGCCGCAGGGGGAGTGGATCGCCACAGATCTCCAGCAGCACGCCGAGAGCCGCCACGACCCGTTCCGCCGACGACCCCGAATGACGGGTGAGCACATTGCCCACCTCGTGCACCGCGAGTTCGGTGGTTCGCATCGCGAGACGACCGATTGCCGACCGCGCGAGCTCGGCCTCCGGCTCTCGATCGACGGGCAGAAACCACTTCAGGGCAACACTGGCGTCAACGATCCACGCCTCACCTGGGTCGGCGGCTGCTTTCACTCGTCGCGGCTGCGATCGGCTCGCAGCAGGGCGACGGCATCCACGGGCCCCAGCCAGCCACCACTGAAGGCGTCGAGGTCGGCCAGGACCTCGTCTCGACCGCGGCGCAGGAGGCCGATCTCGCGACGGGCAGCACTCTGAAGCAGCGCGCTACGCGTGGTCTTTCGGCGCTCCACCTCAGCATCGATCGCTCCCAGGAGATTGTCGGGTAAGGAGATCATCACCTTGGCCATCGGACGAGTATAGCCAGCAGGCAATACCACTAGATTGAGCGCGGATGCGGGCATGCCTTCTCTAAGACCGTGGCGCGCGAACTTCTCCCCCCTGCGGACAAACTTTTCGGCGCTACCCCTTGATCAGCCGCGAGAAGTCTTTCCAGCCACGCGTGTTGGCGACGTCGGCCGGCGTCAGCCAGGCTCTCCGCGCTGTCGCCACCCCATAGGCCATGTTGTCGAGGGTGTCGACCCCGTGGGCGTCGGTGTTGAGGACTATCGGGACGCCGGCGTCGGCCGCGAGGCGGGCATGATGCTCCGAGAGGTCGCGGCGGTTTGGGTTGCCGTTGATCTCCAGCATCGTGCCGGCGCCGGCCGCCGCCTCGACCACGGCCTCGACGTCGATCCCGTAGGGCTCGCGGCGGCCGATCAGGCGACCGGTGAGATGGCCGATGCAGTCGACGTTGGGATTGTCGATCGCGGTGAGAACTCGGGCGGTCATCTCCTTTGCGGAGATCGAGAACGAGGTGTGGACACTGGCGACGACCCAGTCGAGGGCCTTGACCAGTTCGTCGGGGTAGTCGAGGGCGCCGTCGAGGCCGATGTTGACCTCGGAGCCGGCGAGCAGGCGGAAGCCGCGTTTGCCTTTGTTCCAGGCGCGAACTTCGTCGATCCGCTGCCAGAGGCGCTCGGCGGTGACGTGGTCGCCGAAGCCGTGGCTGGCCGAGTGGTCGGTGATCGCCATGTAGGCGTAGCCGCGCTCGCGGCCGGCCTCGGCCATCTCCTCCAGGGTGTTGCGACCGTCGGAGAGGGTCGTGTGCGAGTGAAGGTCGCCGCGGATGTCGTCGACCGAGACCAGCTCGGGAAGCTTGCCTTCGCGGGCCGCCTTCAGCTCGCCCCGGCCCTCGCGCAGCTCCGGCTCTATATAGGCGTAGCCGAGCCGCTCGTAGACGCCCTCCTCGGTCTCGCAGAGGTCGACCTTCCCCGTCTCGACCTCGGTGATCCCGTGCTCGGAGACGGAGAGGCCGCGCCCGACCGCCTCTTCGCGCAGCTGCACGTTGTGGGCCTGGGAGCCGGTGAAGTGCTGGAGCAGGTTGCCGAAGGCCGCCGGGGCGACGATCCGCAGGTCGATCGAGATGCCGTTGTGGGTCATCGCGTGAAGGCCGTTGGGGCCCGGCTTCCCCGAGCCGGCGATCAGCGAGTGCGCCGCGAGGTGCTCGGACAGCGCCGTCGGCTCCTCGGCGGTGGCGATCAGGTCGATGTCCTTGCAGGTCTCGGCCCAGCGCCGAGCCGAGCCGGCGACCTCGACCCGGTTGGCCGCGGGATGCTCGCGCAGCGCCTGCGCCAGGGCGGCCGCGATCGGGCGGACCTTGGAGAGCAGCACCCTGCCGGTTCCATCCCCCGCCTCGCCGAGGCGCTCGAGCGAGGCCAACACGTTTTCCTCGACCTTGGGCCCAAGGCCTTTGAGGTCGCGGATCCGATTTGCCTCGGCCGCCTCCTTGAGATCCTCCAGTGAGGCGATTTCGAGCTCGTCATAGAGCCGTTTCGCCGTCTTCGCCCCCAGCCCCGGCACCCTGGTCACCTCGATCAGCGTCGGCGGGAACTTCGCCTTCAGCTTCACTGCCGCCGGGATCTCGCCGGTCGCCAGCAGGGCGTCGATCTTTTCGGCCAGGGTCTTGCCGACTCCGGGGATCTCGGTTGCCCGGCCCTTGGCCGCCAGCTCGGCGACCGAGACGGGGTACTCGCGGATCGCCTGCGCCGCGGTGCTGTAGGCGAGCACCCTGTATTTGACGGCCCCGTCGAGCTCGTAGAGCACCCCCAGCTCGTCGAATGCGGCGGCTATCTCGGCGTTGGTCATGCCTGCAAGTTAATCGCCCCGGACCCCCGTCTCTTTAGCGGGCCTTTGGATGCCCGAATAGCATCGTTGCGATGCCCGACCCCCAGTCCCGAGCAGGCGCCGCCTGGCTGGTCCTGCCGACCTACAACGAGGCGGAGAACATCGAGCGCTTCGCCGCCGCTGTGCGCGAGAAGCTGCCCGAGAGCGCGCGCATCCTGATCGTCGACGACAACTCCCCCGACGGCACCGGGCAGATCGCCGACCGGCTCGCTGCCGCCGACGATCGCATCGCCGTCCTGCACCGGCCCGGCAAGGAA
>DATCBF010000353.1:0-2798 GCA_036512025.1 Solirubrobacterales bacterium | reverse complement strand
CACCGTCCACGGTCTCCTGGACCGCCCCGGTCAAAACCGGATGTGGGCTGATCTCGAGGAACATTCTGTGCCCGTCTCGAAGGGCCGCGCGCACCGCCTTCTCGAGCAAAACCGGCCGGCGAAGGTTTGTCACCCAGTACTCGGCATCGAGCGCTCCCGTATCCATGAGCTCGCCGGTGACCGAGGAGTAGAACGGCACAGCGGCCGACTCGGCCCGAATCGAGATCAGGTCGTTTCGGAGCCGCTCTCTAATCGAATCGACATGAGGAGAATGCGCCGCGACATTGACGTCGATCCTCCTGGCGTTGATCCCCTCAGCCGACAGCTCCTCCAGCAACTCCTGGACAGCGTCAGCATCGCCCGATGCGCTGCACCAGTGGGGACCGTTGACGGCGGCGATCTCCAGACGCCCACCCCAGGGGGCCAGGCGTCGCGCCAGCTCATCCGCCGCCATCGAGATGGAGGCCATCTCCCCCTGCCGGGGAATTGCCGCCTGAGCCTGACCCCACAGCACGACATGGCGTGCGGCGTCCTCCAGTGAAAGCGCGCCTATGACACAGGCGCCGACGATCTCGCCAAGGCTCTGCCCGATCACGGCGCTCGGCTTCACACCGAAGGAACGCCAGACCTCACAGAGGGAGACCGTGTACGCGAAAAGCACCGGCTGCACGACGTCTGCCCGCCCCCAGACGGGATCGTCCGGGCCGGCGCGCAAGACCTCGAGCAGCGACCACTGGACGTGCGGGCTCAACGCGCTCGCGCACTCCATCATCCGATCCCGGAACACAGGGGAGGTGTCCAACAGTTCCAGGCCCATGCCGACCCACTGCGAACCCTGCCCGGGGAAGAGGAAGACCGGTCCACCGTCGTCCACCGCGTGAGCTGAGATGACGCTCGTAGCCGGGATGCCCTGCCCGAGCGCCTCAAGCCCTCCGATGAGCTCCTGCCCGGTTCGGCCAACCACGGCGGCGCGATACCTCCATCTCGCGGCCTCGGGCGCCAACGAGCAGCCGACGTCGGCCGGCTCCCACTCAGCCTGCGTGCGCAGCCAGTGCGACAGCCGCTGCGCCTGATCGCGCAAGCCGGCTTCAGTCGGCGCCGAGAGCAGCCATGGGATCGATTCGCCCGACCATCCCTGCGCTACTCGCCCATCCCGCCGACGCAGCAATCTGGAGATGAAAGTCATGACGCCCGTTCCAGTGCCGGCCCGGAGGAGGGGCCACCGCCCGGCAACAGGCGATCGAGCCACCCAGGCAACCACCAGCTCCATCTGCCCATCACCCGCATCAGCGCCGGCACGACGACCAACCTGATGATGAAAGCGTCGATGAAGACCGCGATCGCCTGAGCCACGCCAAAGTCACGAACAGTCATGAATGGCGACACCGAGAACGCGAGGAAGACCGCGATCATGATCGTGGCAGCTCCACCGACCACCTGTGCGGTCTGCCCGAGGGCATTCTCGATTGCCGCGATCGGCGAACCGGTGCGGACATACTCCTCCCTCATGCGCGCGAAGATGAACACCTCGTAGTCGATCGCCAAACCGAACATCACCATCAAGGTGGCGGGGATGATCGACACATCGATGTAGCCGGGCCCGCCAAGAAAAGAGCCGTTGAACAGCAGCGACATCAGACCGAAGGCGGCGCTGACCGTGACCAGGTTCACCAACGCCGCGATAAGCGGCAGGACCAGCGATCGGACCACCGGAATCAGAACCAGGAAAGTGACGAGTGACAAGATGAGACGCAGGAGAGGGGCCCTGTCGCGCAGAGCGTGATTCGCGTCGATCTGGCTCGAGCCGCCGCCGCCGACAAAGACGTCTGTGTCTGTCTGGCGGGCCAGGACGTCGGCGTCACCCTGAAGGCGATCTCTGGTTTCTTCGGACTGGGCGCTGCCTGGGCTGTATCGCGGGATCACCAGCATCCGCGCGTCGCGACCACCCCGGTCGAGGCTGATCAGGAAGCTCGCCTGCTCGCGACGCGCCGGGGGGCTGCCGTCGAACCCCGCCAAGTAGAAGTAACCCGAGCGAAACAGGCCCGGTGACTGCTTCCGCAGCTGGCTGAGCTGCGATCCGCTGCCGGAGTTTGTCCCCTGCTGACGTTCGAGACCCGAGCCGATGCGGTGAAGCGCCCCGGCGAGCAGTTTGGATTTCTGCGCTCCGCCGCCCAATCCACCGGAGATACCGGCGGCGCCTGTTTCGAGAACCTGGAGGCCGTCCATCAGATGTTCCGTGCCGGCGGACAGGCGCCCCAACCCCGGCGTAATCGCCTGCCCACCGCGCGACAGCCGGGTGAGCGTGCCCGAAACCTCGCTGCTGCTGGCGGTCAGGCGACGAAGCCCGTGATTGAGCCGCGCCGAGCTGCGCGCCAACTTCTTGATGCCGTCGCTCGCCCGCTGACCGCTCTTGCTCAATCTCGCGGCAAGGTAGAGGCCGACGCCGAACTGACCTTCGGCCCGCTGGACACTCGTATCGACGCCGCCAGAGCGACCAGACTGTGCGCCCGCCTCCTCACTGGTGCCGGTGAGGTTCTTTTCAGCTTCTTCTATGGCATGAAGGGCCGCAACGTATTCCGGGTTGCCGTGATCCATCGGCATCCTCTGAAGCGCCTGTCTTGCGGCTTCGAGCTGGGCTTCGATGGCTCGCAGGGGCCTGTCGAGTTCGGCAAGCCGCTCATTCCCAGACCGCATCGCGCTCTTGAACAGACGGGCGCTGCTCAAGATTTCGGTCGTGTTCCCCCGAGCCTTGGCAAGCCCGTCCGAGAGATGATCGATGCCGCTACTCGCCTTCGACG
>DATCBF010000352.1:0-3510 GCA_036512025.1 Solirubrobacterales bacterium | reverse complement strand
ATTCACGTCCCGCTCGACCAGCGCCAAGTGCTTGAGAGCGACAGCGACAGGGAATCTCGCCTGGCGAACGTGGCCTTCCAGCACCCGCCGGTAACTCTGATCTCAACCGCGGCTGTCAAGAGAGAGGAAGCGGCTGGATCGGGGACGCTGCGGTACGGCGCGCCAGGATCGGGCAGCCTGCGGTATGGGGATGAAGCCGATAACTGGACCCAGACCGGGGACGGGAGCGATTATCCCGGCTCCTATGGCGTCGGACCCGACCTGAAAGTCGGGAATATGGTTCGCGTGATCGAGGCCGACGGCAAGGTAAATCCAGATCTGCTCCCGATCACCAAAATCGAATCGGAGGGCCCGGATGGTCAGGTCTTCTTCGTCGAGGGCGGTGATTCGAATGGCTACTTCCGCGATCGCGTCGTGCGGACCAATGCCCCCGTTCCCACCGGTGTGCAGCTTGGGCAGCAGTTGGCGCCAGGTGCGGTTGAAGGAGTCAACGGCGAGCGGCGTGGATTCGGTGAGGGGAATGACCCGTCGGGGCAGCCACTTAGCGAGTTCGTCCCATTCAATGAAGGCGCTACCGGGATCGTCGCCGGGGCGGATGGAACCGTGCCGTATGCAGGTGGACGTATTCAACCGCACGGCGTAGACGAGACGTTCTCCGCCCCAGAGACGTCCGCGCAGCCGAGCGGGCACGAGAACGAGCAGCAATAGCCGACAATCATGCTGAATTCTTGACCGCCTCGGGAAATCTTTCCGGGGCGGTTTAATTTTAACCACCAATGTCGCCCAACCTGACGGGGCAAGTCCTCGCAGATAAGGAGCCGTACCCAAATGGCAACAACGCCAGTAGCACCGCCTCCCGTAACCGCCCCAGCCGCCGCCGCACCCGTAGCGGCCCCAGCGCCGGTATCAACCCCCGCAGCCCCTCCAGCAGTCGTACCGGCCGCCCCGGCCGCAGGAGCCACACCTGCCGCGGCGCCGGCCGTTGCACCAGCAGCAGCCACGCCAGCAGGCCCTCAGCCGCCCGCGAAGCTCGACCCGAACCGGTACCGCGACGCGGTGGAGTCCTACCAGGCCGAAGTCCAGTACAAACAGGAACTCGAAGCCTTCAAAGCCGAGAATCCCGGCGTTAAGGTCGAAGATGAATCCCCGTGGGCGTCTGATAAGCCAGCCGAGGCGAAACCAGCCGAAGCCGAAGCCAAACCAGCGGAAGAACCCCCGGCAGCCGAGGCAGCGCCGGCGGACGCAGACGCCAAACCGGCCGACGCCGACGCGGAGCAGTTCTCGCTCGCCGATGACGCGCCGATCACCCCGCAGATGGTCAACGACCTCCTCAAGGGGGACGAGGCCCTGAAAGCAGCTATCGAAGCGAATCCGGCCGCCAAGGGCGCGATTATGAAACTCGCCAGAGAGAACGCCGAACTTGTCCAGTTCAAGGGCATCTTCCCGTCGGCCGCCTCAGCGACGTTTGCGCGCGAAAAGGCCAATCGATTCGTGACTCTGACGGCGCAGGTCCAGGCTGGCGCCGAAAGCCCGGAGAAGATGGCCACCGCGTTCCAGAGCTTCGCGCAGGAGTTTGCCGTCATGGGAGCCGACGGCAAGCAGGTTATGGACGCGCAAGGCAATCCGGAGTACGCCGACGACTTCTACGCCTTCAACGAGCATGTCGTCGATCGCTACATCAACGGGACGCTGCCGGACGTCGAGGCACGACTCACCGCCAATAAGTACGCGGACGACGCCGAGCGCGAGCGTGACCAGGACCTGAAACTGGCCCTCGACATCATCAAAGGGGACCTGCACCCGCAAACCGGCCCGAAAGCCGATCCAGACCTGTCGCACCTGGACGAAAAGACCAGAGGCGAAGTGCAGTCGCGGCTGGACGAGGCCAAGCGGATCGAAGCCGCGAACCTCGAGAAAGAGAAGGGCGCCGGCAAGCGTACCCGTGAGCAGGTGCGCCAGGAAGGCACGACGAAGTTCTTCGCCGATGCCGGAAAACGGACCTTTGACCAGGTGGCTCAGATCGTCGACAAGCTGCGCGCGGCGGGCGCCGTCATTCCGCAGTGGCAGTTGGATGCGAAGGTTCCAGGAAAGGACTACAGCGCGTTCAATAACGAGGTCGGCAACGCGATCGAGCAGCACATCAAGGCTGACCCGTACCTGGCCAACCAGCAACTCGAGCTCGAGCTACAATATCTCGCCAATCCGAGTGTTGAAAACCACCAGGAGCGGATCAAAGCATTCGACGGCATCCTCCAGGCGAAGGACCACACCGGCAAATCTCTCCTCAATCGCATCGTTACCAAGCTGGTTCGCCAGTACGGGTCTCAGGTGCAGGCGGGAGCGGCGGCGGCAACAACGCCGGAAGCGCCAAACGCAAGCAGGGAGCCTGTTCAGGGCGGTCCTGTGAGGCCGAAGCAAATGACCTCAGACGATGCTTACAAGGCTGCTGAAATTCAGCTTGCAAAAGAAGTCCAGGGCTGGCAGAATATGGACCAAGCTGAGAGGATGACACTTACCCTCGGTCGCCAACGTCAGTTGATGGCGGCTAAAGGCTGAGATACCCCACTGAAAAAGCAGTAACCAGTGGCAACCGGGGACATGGGCGAGCCCAGCCCCGGACAGTTTAGAACGACAAGCATCGAGCGAAAGCCAGCGCCCACCAAAGTGAGTACCTGAATTCGGCAGAGTAGTTCCCCGGTGCAGCCGATGGGGCGGGAAAAGCGAAGGCAGAGGTAAGGCGAGACGCTCACCGCCTAAGAAACCGCTCCTGTCAACGAGGCGAGAGCGCGCATTCACTCCAACCCAAATCACCATCGCGCCGAGTCCATTGAGACCGCGCCAAGGAGTGTATCCGCATGGCCGCACCCGCAACTACCACAGCAGCTTATGATTCCGTGATCATGCTGCAGACCTATACGCCGCCCAAGGAAGTCATTGAGAACATGGAGTCGGAACTCGACCGCCGGTTCTCGACCATGGGCCCGCAGACCATCACCAGCCTTCAAGAGTTCCGCGTCATGCTGCAGTACGAGTACGGTGGCAGCTTCGGCGCCGGCTCGACTGACGGCGGCAACTACCCGACCGGCACCGGTGGCGCTTACAACGAGGGGATTATGACCCCCGTCGAGATCCTGTTGGCCATTACCGCCACGGACCTCCAGAAGCGCATCGGATCGAGCGGCAAGAGCGTGATCGCCGTGAACCCCGTCGACAAGCTTGTGGCCGACGCCCACACCAAGATGCCCAAAAAGCGGAACCAGTCGCTCCAGGGCTTCAACACCGGCCAGATTGCCACCGTCGCGGCTTCCTACGCCGGCGGCGGAGCGAACCCAATTTCGCTGGCCTCCACACCATTCGGCTCCCGCTGCATCGACATCCAGGACACCATTCAGTTCATGTCGGGCGACGGAAACTACACCCTCCGCGGCTCCGCAGTCGTGATCGACGCGCCGAAGAACGGCATCGGCACCGGCAACCAGGTCACCGTCGATAACGTGCCCGCGGGCGTAG
>DATCBF010000351.1:0-7925 GCA_036512025.1 Solirubrobacterales bacterium | reverse complement strand
CGGCTCGTCGGCGGCGACCTGCCGGACCGGGTCGGGCCGGCGCGGGTGGCCTGCGCGGCGGCAGTGGTCGAGGCGATCGGGCTGACGACGATCGCCTTCGCCTACAGCCTGCCCGTGGCGCTGGCGGGAGCGCTGGCGATGGGCGCCGCCTTCTCGCTGCTGTACCCCTCGCTCTCCCTGATCGTCGTCGACCAGGTCGACGAAAGCCGCCGCGGCGCCGCTCTCGGGACCTTCACCGCCTTCTTCGACGCGGGCGTCGGCTTTGGCGCGCCCCTGGCCGGGCTGGCGGCGGCGCTGAGCAGCTACGAGGGCTCATACCTGCTGGCCGCGGCGATCGCTCTCGGCTCGGCGACGCTGATCGCGCTGACGATCGCCCCGCGCAGCCGCGTCCTGGAGGCAGCGCGCTCGGCCGCGAGCTGAGCCTCAGCCGCGCTTGGCGATCAGCAGGGTCTGCAGGGCGCGGCCGATCCGACCCTCGCGGTCGGAGAGCACTGACTCCGCGGTGCCGACGCCGTTGGACTGCGGCAGGGTCACCGCATCGACGCAGACCCACTCGCCCGCCGGCATCCGCTCGAGATGGACGGTGAGGTCGACGTTGATGAAGAGGAAGCTGCGGTAGTCGAGCGTGGCGCTGACGCCGTTGCCGACGTCAGCGGCGACAAGGGTGCGCTGCAAGGGAGAGGGCGGCTCGTCGTCGACCAGCGGCTGGCGCATCCGCATCCAGACCGTTGCCGGACCGGGATCGCGGAAGCTGCCCTCGACGAACCGGCACTCCATCGCCGTGTGGTAGCCGGCGGCCTGGCCGGTCGGGAAGAAGGCGACTTCAGAGCCCCGATCGGGGCCGGGGAGCGGATCGGGCTCGGCGATGGCCTCCGACGGCAGCTCGACCGGGGCCGTCCGGATCCGCCAGGCGCCGGCCCGCATCAGCGGCTCGCCGTCCTCGTCGCTGAGGATCGCCTCCGCCAGCTGCACCCTCCTGCCCGGGCGCAGGACCCGGGCGCTGACCCCCACCGGCGCGATCGGCACCGAGCGCAGGATCTCAAAGGTGATGCGACCGATCTGAAACTCGGCCGCGTCCGCCAGCCGCTCGATCTCCCTGCCGAGCAGCGCCGCCGGAGGCCCGGCATGCTGGGCGCCGGGGTCCCAGGGGCCGCGGGTAAGCTCGGTCGGGAGGTAGCGGTCACCGTCGGTCTCGTAGAAGGCCTCGGCCACGCCGGGATCCTAAGCCGCCGGGGATCCTCAGCAGAGGCTGCCGAAGTCCTGGGTCCAGACGCGGGCGTCGCCGTGGCCTTCGAGAGTGCCGGCCTGGAGGCCGATCCCGATCTGGCGAAAGTCACCGAGGATGTTCTCGCGGTGGCCGGGCGAGTGGATCCAGGCGACGAAGATCGACCTCACCGTGCCGTATTCGCCTGTGCCCCAGGCGATGTTCTCTCCGGCGCTCCAACAGGAGGAGGTGAAGTAGCCGACGCGGCGCATCCAGTAGGTGAATTCGCGCCCGCAGGCCTCGTGGCTGAAGCTGTCGCAGCGAAGGATGTCGCGGGACTTGTGGGAGGCGGAGCGATCGAGCGACTCGACCCCTTCGAGTTCGGCGGCCCCGACCTGGCGGCGGGCAAAGTTGGTCATGCAGAGCATCGCCTGCTCCTGGACCGCGGCCGGATCCCGCAGATTCGCCTGGTGCGGACAAGCCGGCGGCGGCGCTATCAGCCGTCTCAGGTTCATCGCTCCCGCGCTCGGCGCAACCAGCAGGCAAGCGAGCGCGGCCAGGGCAGCGGTGGTTGAGGTTCGGCGGGCCATCTCCCTCCCTCGCCAGTTCGGCGGCCGGGCGCAACCGTGCTTTCCCACGGCAGACGGACGTATGAGCGCCCTGCCCTTGCCAGGCCGAGGTCGCCAACCCCTTACCCTGTGCCAATGGCGGAGAAAGTCGAGAAGACCGAGCAGGAGTGGCGTGACCAGCTCACGCCGGAGCAGTACGAGGTGACCCGCAACGCGGGCACCGAGCGCGCCTTCACCGGCCCTTACGTGGACGAGAAGGCCGATGGCATGTACAGCTGCGTCTGCTGTGGCGCCGAGCTGTTCTCCTCCGGGACTAAGTTCGACTCAGGCACCGGCTGGCCCAGCTTCACCGAGCCGGCCAACCTCGAGCACGTCGAGCTGCGCCCCGACAACAGCCTCTTCATGAGGCGGACCGAGGTCGTCTGCAAGAACTGCGATGCCCACCTCGGCCACGTCTTCAACGACGGCCCCGGGCCGACCGGGGAGCGCTACTGCATCAACGGCTGCGCGCTGGAGCTCAAGCCGTCCCCCCAGCACCCAGGTAGCTGAACTTCACCGCCAGCGCGACCGCCTCGGTGCGGGTGTCGACCTCGAGCTTGGCGATCGCGTTGCGGACGTGGGTGTGGACGGTGGCGGGGCTGAGCGAGAGCCGTTCGGCGATCTCTTTGACCCGCAGGCCCTCGGCCAGCAACTCCAGGATCTGGCGCTCGCGCGGGGAGAGGTCGAGCAGTTTCTCGACCTCGGAAGGCTTGCCGCCGGCGAAATCGCCGCCGAGGAAGGTGCCACCCCCGGTCACGGCTTTGACCGCGCGGGCGATGTCCTCGGCCGGCGCCGACTTGAGGACGTAACCGGAGGCGCCGGCGCGCAGGGCCAGCGCCAGCAGGTCGGGCTGGGCATGGGCCGTGAAGACGATCACCTTCGTCCGCGGCCTGACCTTGAGCACCTCCTTGGTCGCCTCGATGCCGTCGCGTTTGGGCAGCTCGACATCGATGATGAGGACGTCGGGTTCAAGCTCCTTGACCACCTCGACCACGTCGCGGCCGTTGGAGGCCTCGCCGACGATCTCGAGAATGCTCGAGTTCGCCATCCTCGCCTTGATCGCCTCGCGGACGATCTCGTGGTCGTCGCAGAGGACGACGCGTTTTGCCTCCCGGACGCTCGCGCTCACCGTGCGCCGATTCTTTCAGGCACGCCATAGCTATGCAAAGTATTGGGTAGCGTGAATCCGCCGTCCCGCTCCTGCCGATTCTCAATCAGGGCGATCATCGTCCTTCCCACGGCCACAGCCGTGCCGTTCAGCGTATGGACCGCCTGGGGGGATTCGCCGCCCGCCGGTCGATACCTACAACTGAGGCGTCGCGCCTGGTAGTCGGTCGTGTTAGAGCAGGAGGTCAGCTCCCGGTAGCGGCCCTGGCTCGGGATCCACGCCTCGCAGTCGTACTTCTTCGCCGCCGGGGCGCCGAGGTCGCCCACCGCCACGTTGACCACCCGGTAGGGGATCTCCAGCTCGGTCAGGATCCGCTCCTCGATCGCCAGCAGCCGTTCGTGCTCGGCCGAGGACTCGCTCGGCTCCACAAACGAGAACATCTCGACCTTGTCGAACTGGTGGACGCGGAAGATGCCGCGAGTGTCGCGGCCGGCGGCGCCGGCCTCGCGGCGAAAGCAGGTCGAGAAGCCGGCGTAGCGCAGCGGCAGCGCCTCGGCCTCGAGGATCTCGTCCGCGTGCAGGCCGGCGAGAGCCACCTCCGAGGTGCCGACCAGGAAGAGGTCGTCCTTGGGGATCTCATAGATCTGGTCGCGGTCGCCGGGCAGAAAGCCGGTCCCGACCAGCGCCTCTTCGCGGACCAGCACCGGTGGCACCACCGGCTCGTGACCCTCGGCCCGGACCAGGTCGAGGGCGAAGCGGACCAGAGCCAGCT
This sequence comes from Solirubrobacterales bacterium, assembly GCA_036512025.1. Lineage (GTDB taxonomy): Bacteria > Actinomycetota > Thermoleophilia > Solirubrobacterales > 70-9 > DATCBF01. The sequence continues at coordinate 4,233 of DATCBF010000351.1, read as the reverse complement.
CCAGCATCACCAGGTCTCCCTTGACGTAGGCGAAGCGCGAGCCGGAGAGCTTGGCCCCCGCCTCCATGTCGATCAGGCCGAGGTCGGTCCCGATCTCGAGATGGTCGCGCGGCTCGAAATCGAACTCGGGCGGGGCGCCGACCTCGCGGACGACGACGGCGTCCTCCTCGGTCATCCCGTCCGGAGCCTCGGGGTCGGGCAGGTTCGGCAGCGCGGCGAGGATGCGGTCGAGGTCGGGTTCGATCTGCTCCAGCTCGGCCTTACCCGACTCGATCTTCTCCTTCAAGCCCTGGACCAGGGCCATCGGCTCCTCGGCATCGTCGCCTTTCTGCTTGGCCTCGCCGATCTGCTTGGAGAGCGTCTTGCGCTCGGACTGGGCGCTCTCGATCGCGGGCAGCAGCTCGCGGCGGCGGGCGTCGAGGGCGAGCAGCCGGTCGACCTCGTCAGCGGCGCCACGGCGCGCCAAGCCGGCCTTGACCCGCTCTGGATCGGAGCGGATCAGCTTCAGGTCGAGCATCGGCGGGTCTGCTTAAGGGGAGGGCTCGCCGGGCCGCGGCGAGGATTCGGCGTCGTCGCCGGCGTACTTGGCGACGAAGCGCGCGAGTTCTTCGGCTTCACGGCCGACGACGATGTTCTGGGGCATGATCGCGCCGGAGAATCCGCCGTTCTGGATCGCGAAGAGAGCGTCTTCATAGGTCTCGGTTCGCTGATCGAGGTTGGGACCCTGCGTGCGCTGGCCGCGATTGCCGGTTCCCTGGGTGCCGGCGGCGCTCAGCGTGTGGCAGCCCGAGCAGTGGGTGGCGAAGGCGACGGCCCCGTTGTAGCTGGGGTCGCTCTTGGAGACCGAGATCCCCTGCTCGCCGAAGCCGCAGGCGACGAGCCCGAAAGCCGCGGCAGCGGCCATAGCTATGGCAAGGATGGGACGCACGCGGCGCGCATCATATTGTCTGGACCTGCCATGAGTCCGCCCGACCCCGCCCGATTCCGTGCCGCGATGGGGATGCTGCCCACCGGCGTCACCGTGGTCACGGCCGCGGGACCCGACAGCCCGGCCGGCGCCACGGCCAACGCGGTCTGCTCGCTTTCGATCGAGCCGATGCTGATGCTGGCCTGCCTGGACCGCGGATCGCGCACCCTGCTGGCCGTCCAGGCGGCCAACCGATTCGGCGTCAACGTCCTCCACGCGGGGCAGGAGGAGGTCGCCCGAGCCTTTGCCACCAAGGCCCCGATCGCCGACAAGTGGGCCGGAGTCGAGTGGCGCCGGCGCGACGGCGTCCCCGCGATCGAAGGCGCCCTCGTCTGGGTCGCCTGCGAGCTACGCGACGTGATCGCCGGCGGCGACCACGTGATCGTCACCGGCGAGGTGACCGGGCTGGAGACGGGCGAGGGAGACCCACTCGTCTTCCACGGCGGCGAGTACCTGCCGCTCGACTGACCCGGGCTTGGCGCATTTGTGTCGCTATCCGGCAGAAACTCGCGCGGTGGCAGACGGCCTCGATGCCGACGTGATCGAGCATGGCCGGCGGATTAGCGCTGCAAGAATGGACCGATGGAGCCCAGGTTTCAGGAGCCCGGCTGGTTCACCAAGAACGTCTTCAACCGGCTCGTGGCCGGCCTCGCACGGCTCGGCATCAGCATCGCTGGGTCACGGGTGCTTGAAGTGAAGGGCCGCAAAAGCGGTGAGTGGAGGCAGACTCCGGTCAACCCCCTGCCATTCGAAGGCGGCCGCTACCTCGTCTCCCCGCGCGGCAACAGCCAGTGGGTGCGCAACCTGCGCGCAAGTGGAACCGGGCGGTTGGTGGCAGGCCGCAAGGTGGAGGGCTTCGCCGCCACCGAGCTCTCCGACGAGGAGAAGCCGGCGCTCCTGCGTGCCTACCTGAAGAAGTGGAAGTGGGAGGTCGGCGCTTTCTTCGGCGGCATCGGCCCGGACGCGTCCGACGAGGAGCTGCTTCGGATTGCGCCAGACCACCCGGTATTCCGCCTCTCGAAGTAACAACGCTTATAGCACCGTGCTGTTGACTGTCAGTCTTCTTCGTGCGAGAGTCACCCACCGTGAGGCGCAGTCATACGAACTGTCACAAGGGTGTTACCTGCGAGCAGGCAACCGGGATCGCGGCGCTTGTCGGCGCCGTAATCGTTTTTCTGGTCGGCAAGCGACTCTGTCGCCAGTGCGCGGACGTCACCGCCACACCTACCGAGCCGGCCAAGACAACAACACCAGCCGCAGTAGAGAGCAATTGGCTGGAGAGGAAGTTCACCTGGCTCGGGAGGAAGTTCCACTGGCTGACGCGGCCGATACGAGATGTGGATCGCGAAAAATGGCTGCAAGAAAACGAGCCTGCCAAACCCCCGGCGGCGCCCGCTCCTGCCTCAGACGCATGCAAGACACTGAGTGTCGGCTGCCTCACCGTAAGCTGCGATGGCACGCCGGCCGCCGGCGCCGCAGACGGGAAAGACGCCGAAGCGACTGACGCGAAAGCCGAAGATGCCGCGAGCCTGAAGAGCATCGTGATCAAAGTCCTGGGCGTGGTAGCCGCCGGCATCGGCGTCACCGGCGCCGTCGCCGTCGTGGGCGCCTCGATCCTCTGGGTTCGCTTCGACGCGATCGGCGTGCCGGCCACGCAGGCGGTCAATGCCATGCCGAAGGCCGAGCTGGTCGTGCAGGGGGGTCAGGAGGTGATCGTCTTCGTCTTGATCGCGCTTGCGGCGGCGCTTGCCATCGCTCTCGCCGATCCCAAGGGAATCATCACCTGGGGCACTCTGATCACCCTGGGCGCGCTCGTCGTCGTAGCCGTGATCTACGCGCTCGAGACCACTCTCGGCGACCGGCAGACGCTCGCCCTGATCGTGATGGCGGTTGTTCTCGCACTGGCCTGCATAGGGATCGGCTTCTCCACAGGGCAGCGGCTGCTGCCGATCCTGGTCGCGGTGTTCTTGGCGGCGCTGGTCTTCTCCTCGACCTGCGCCCTCCTCATCGTCGAAAACCAGAAGTACGCGCAGGCGGTCGCCATCTACGCCGGCCCCGAAAGTAAAAAGGACGCGAAGGGCGTTACCGGCATCTACGTCACCGCAACCGACACCACCATCTTCTTCGCTCGCTCTGACGCGGGGAAGTCGAGTGGCACGGACAACACCGGCCTCTATGAGGCCCACCGCACCGAAAACACCACCTATGCGGTGGGCCCACTTGAACAGGTGGACGGGACCGGCAACCTGCGCCCGGTGGATGAACGAGCCAAGGCCCTGCTGGCCCAGCTCAAGGAAAACTCGAAGAACCTCACGACCGAACCCCCCGCAGGCGCAACGGGCGCGACCGGGACGACCGGGGCTTCAGGGCCAAGCGGCGCGACCGGCGCCGCAACGACCCCGTAAAGCCGGCGCTTAGAAGTGGCCGCTGGTGGTGGCGGCGCGCACGGCCAGGAAGAAGATCACCCCACAGCTGACGGCCATGATCCCCATCTCGCGGCGGACGATCGCCAGGGCGATGGATTCCTGGGTCTCGGCCGGCAGGGATTCGAAGTCGAGATCACCCAGCTCGCGCTCGGCGGCGCCGGCGCGGGCGCCCTCGGCGATCAGCGAGACGACGAGGGGGAGGATCCCGTAGAGGTAGTGGAGGTTGTCGCCGGGCTTGTGGTTGGTGAAGACGAGCAGGCCGCCCAGCATCACCTGCAGGAAGACCGAGGCCTGGGCGCCACGCAGCAGATACCAGAAGCGGATCGAGGGGCGATCGCGGAACCAGGCGATGCCGCCGAGGGCGCCGGCGAGGAGATTGAGCAGGATCACGGCGCAGCCGACTACGAGATGGGCCTCTGGCACCGCTATTTCCTCCTGGAAGGGTCGGGATTCCGCTTCCTGATGCGGAAAATCACTATGTAGCAAGATGTCACAAGGTGGGTGTATAACAGCGGCTACGGGCACGAACGGCGGCTATGGACGCCATCGACGGTGACCCGGCCCAAACGGACCCCCCAGTGCTGAAGAGCTACCTCCCGATTCTCGTCTTCGCCGTCCTCGGCCTCACGGTCGGAGGCGCGTTCGCGATGCTGAACCACGTGATCGGGCCGAAGCGGCCGAAGCGGCCGACGGCTGCGAGCAGGCGCCAGGCCGAGCCGTATGAGTCCGGGATCCCGGTCGAGGCGGTCAAAGGCTTCCGCTTCGGGGTCAGCTTCTACCTGGTGGCGATGCTCTTCATCCTCTTCGACATCGAGGTCGTCTTCCTCTACCCCGTCGGGG
>DATCBF010000350.1:0-4299 GCA_036512025.1 Solirubrobacterales bacterium | reverse complement strand
AGGGCGACGCGCTCCTGGTCGACTTCGAGGGCTCGATCGACGGCAAGGCGTTCGAGGGCGGAAAGGCCGTCGACTACCTGCTGGAGCTGGGCGGCGGCCAGCTGATCGAGGGCTTCGAGGAGCAGCTCGCCGGGGCGAAGGCAGGTGAGGATCGCGAGGTCGAGGTCACCTTTCCCGAGGGCTACCAAGCCGAGCATCTCGCAGGCGAAGACGCGGTCTTCGCGGTCAAGGTTAAGGAGGTGCGGGAGAAGGTGCTGCCCGAGCTCGACGACGACTTCGCCTCCGATGCCTCCGAGTTCGACACGCTCGAGGAGCTGCGCGCGGACATCCGCTTGAAGCTCGGCGAGGCGGTCGGACAGCGGATCGAGCAGGATTTCCGGGTCGCCGCGATCGACGCGGTCGTGGAGGGCGCGACCGTCGACCTTCCCGACGAGCTTGCCACCGCGCGCTCCGCGGAGCGCTGGGAGCGGGTCGAGCGCCAGCTCGCCGGGCGCGGCATGGACCCCAATGCCTACCTGCAGATGCAGGGCAAAACTCGCGAGGAGATTGTCGAGGAGTCCAAACCCGATGCGGCCCTGGAGCTGAAGCGCGAGGCGGTGCTGGCCGCGATCGCCGAGACCGAGGAGATCGAGGTCGGCGACGAGGAGATGATCGAGGCCCTCGAGCACAGCGCCGGCCACGAGCGGACGACGCCGGAGAAACTGCTGGAGCGTCTGCGTGAGAACGGCCGCGACGCGATGGTCCGCGACGACATCAGGGTCCGCAAAGCGATCGACCTGGTGGCTGCGGCGGCGACCCCGATCGCGATGGAGCAGGCCGAGGCGCGCGAGAAACTTTGGACCCCGGAGAAGGAGCGGGAAGCGGCCGGAAGCCTCTGGACGCCGGGCTCGGAGTGACGGTTGTCTGCCAACTCCCGAGCCTGGCGCAGGCACGGCTGACGCCTTCTATAGAGTGCCGGATATGAGCCCACTTGTCCCCATGGTTGTCGAGCAGACCTCGCGCGGCGAGCGCGCCTTCGACATCTACTCGCGGCTGCTGAGCGAGCGGATCGTCTTCCTCGGCACGCCGGTCACCGAGGACATCGCCAACCTGATCGTCGCCCAGCTTCTGCACCTGGAGTCCGACGATCCGGACAAGGACATCAGCCTTTACGTCAACTCTCCCGGCGGCTCCGTCTACGCCGGCCTGGCGATCTACGACACGATGCAGTTCATCAAGCCCGACGTGCAGACGATCTGCGTCGGCATCGCGATGAGCATGGGCGCGCTGCTGCTGGCCGGCGGCGCCGACGGCAAGCGGATGTCGCTGCCCAACTCCAAGATCCTCATCCACCAGGTCTCATCCAGCTTCCAGGGCCAGGCGACGGATATCGAGATCCACGCCAAAGAGATCATCGACGTGCGCAAGCGCCTCGACGAGATCCTCGCGAAGCACACCAAGCAGCCGCTGGAGAAGGTAGCCAACGACACCGACCGCGACTACTTCATGAGTGCCGAGGAGGCCAAGGAGTACGGCGTCGTCGACCGCGTCATCGAACACCACTGAAGCGCCTCGCCCTCCTAGCTCTCTTTCTTCTCGCGGCCTTTGCCGCCCAAGCATCCGCTCGCATCGCCAGCCCCGACGGGGCCGCCACCTACTACGCCCACGTCTTCCCGGTCCAGGGGCCGCACGGCAGCCGTGGCGCGATCGGCGAATTCGGCGCGCCGCGCGACGGTGGGCGCACCCATGAGGGCTTCGACATCGTCGCCGCCTGCGGGACCGAACTGGTCGCCGTCCGCGATGGCCGGGTCCTGCGCACGGGCTATGACCCGGTCCTCTACGGCAACTACCTGCTGATCCATGGCGAAGGCGAGGACCGCAGCTACTTCTATGCCCATATGCCGCGCCCGGCCCTGGTCCATAAGGGAGAGAAGGTCTGGGCCGGGGAGCCGGTGGGCGCCGTGGGGGAGACCGGCAACGCGATCACGGTCGGCTGCCATCTTCACTTCGAGATCCACGTCCACGGCATCCCGATCGACCCCGAGCCCGAACTGCGCCGCTGGGACCGCTACAGCTAGGAGATCTAGTGAAACCCCGCCCCCGCCTGACGGCGGCGGACACGGCGCGGCGCGGCATCCTCAGTCGGCCGAATAGCGCTGCTATTCGGCCTCCCTGCGTCCTTGCCCCGCTTGGTCCGGCGCTCGCCAGTCGCAGACGCGGGTTTCGCTAGATCTCCTCATTAGCCGCGCTTAGGTGACGCTCACGTCCGAGAGTCGGCACAAAGCGGCCTGACTACCGTCAGAGTCTTCGCTCAGAGGCCCAGCTCGTACTCGATCCAGGTCGAGCGCTCGGCTCCGGTCGAGTCGTAGAGGCGCTGGGCGGTGTGGTTGTCGGGGGCCGTGGCCCACTCGAGGTGGTGGGCGTCTCGGGCCCGGGCTACGCCGGCGCTTGCTTCGATCAGAGCGCGGCCGACTCCCTTGCCGCGCGTCTCCAGGTCGACGAAAAGGTCGTTCATCAGCACCGTCTCGACCGCCAGGGTCGAGCTGAAGTGCCAGTAGAGACAGACGTAGCCGACCAGCCGCTCGCCGTCCCAGGCGCCGAGCAGAAGGCCGTCGTCGCTGGGGTCGAGGAAACGGCGGAAGAAGGCGCGGTTGCGCCCTTCGTCGATCTCCTCGACCTCGTAGAAGCGCTGGTAGGAGGCGATCAGCGGCAGCAGCGTCTCGAATTGAGAGGCGGCGATCGGCTCGATTCTGACCTCGGCGGGCACCGGTCCACCGTACCGTTCGTCCGGCGCAAGGCAGCGGTCACGGGAAGGGACGCGAGCGGGCGTGAAGTAAACGACCCGACAGACACGGCTTGCCTCCCCGTCTAAGCTTGGGGGGCGCGACGCCGCTAGGCAACTTCGGCCCCGCAAGGAGGGGATTCCGCTGGCACGTCCCACAGACTCGAACGAGCAGCTCCTCTGCAGCTTCTGCGGCAAGTCGCAGCGTCAGGTCAAAAAGCTGATCGCCGGCCCCGGCGTCTACATCTGCGACGAGTGCATCGACCTCTGCAACGAGATCATCGACGAGGAGCTGACGGCTCCCCCTGCCTTCGAGCTGGAGAACCTGCCGAAACCGCGTGAGATCCACGAGGTGCTGCAGGAGTACGTCGTCGGCCAGGACGAGGCGAAGCGGACCCTCGCGGTTGCCGTCTACAACCACTACAAGCGGGTCCAGATCGCCCAGGCCGAGGACGCTCCCGACGTCGAGCTGCAGAAGTCGAACATCATGATGCTGGGGCCGACCGGCTGCGGCAAGACGCTGCTCGCCCAGACGCTCGCCCGCATTCTCAACGTCCCCTTCGCGATCGCCGACGCGACAGCCTTGACCGAGGCCGGCTACGTCGGTGAGGACGTCGAGAACATCCTCCTGAAGCTGATCCAGGCCGCCGACTTCGACGTCAAAAAAGCCGAAACCGGGATCATCTACATCGACGAGATCGACAAGATCGCGCGCAAGGCCGACAACCCGTCGATCACCCGCGACGTCTCCGGTGAGGGCGTGCAGCAGGCGCTGCTGAAGATCCTCGAGGGGACGACCGCCTCGGTGCCCCCACAGGGCGGGCGCAAGCACCCCCACCAGGAGTTCCTGACGATCGACACCACCAACATCCTCTTCATCTGCGGTGGTTCCTTCGCCGAACTCGACAAGGTGATCGAGCGTCGGGTCGGCGACAACGGGATGGGCTTCGGCGCCGCGATCACCTCCAACGAGCACAAGGACACGGGGGAGTGGTTCGAGCAGGTCCTGCCCGAGGACTTGATGGAATACGGCCTGATCCCCGAGTTCATCGGCCGCCTGCCGGTGGTGACGGCGATCCACCAGCTCAGCCGCGACGACTTGATCACGATCCTGACCGAGCCGCGCCACGCGTTGACCAAGCAGTTCCAGCGCTTCTTCGAGTTCGACGACATCGAGCTGGTCTTCGCAGAGGACAGCCTCGAGGCGATTGCCGACAAGGCCCTGGAGCGCGAGACCGGCGCCCGCGGCCTGCGTTCGATCCTCGAGGAGACGCTGCTTGACGTCCAGTTCGAGCTGCCGTCGCGCCGCGACGTGACCAAGTGCGTCGTGACCAAGGAGACGATCTCCCAAGGGCGCAGGCCGACCCTCGTCACCGAGGCGGCCCATCAGGACATTGGCGCCGCCGAAGAGGGCCTCAGCGAGGAATCGGCTTAGCTCGTTCGCCGAGTGGTCGCTTAGGAGGGGCTAGCGAAACCCCCGCCCACGCCTGGCGGCGGCGGACACGGCGCGGCGCGGCATCCTCAGTCGGCCGAATAGC
>DATCBF010000349.1:0-3261 GCA_036512025.1 Solirubrobacterales bacterium | reverse complement strand
CGCGCTCCAGGTCGGGCTGGCGGTGCTCATCTTCGGCTTCCTCGTCCTCACCGTCGTCGACCAGTGGTCGGAGATCCAGAACGAAGGCGTCCATTTCCAGGTTGCCTGGCTGATCCCGGCGCTCGTCGTCCTGCCCTTCTTCTATGTCTTCAGCGCCCTTGGCTGGGATTTCACCCTGCGCTTCCTCGGCTACCGGATCGGGTTCGGCCGGGCGCAGGTCGCCTGGGGGCAGCCGCTGCTGGCGCGCTACGTGCCGGGCAGCGTGCTCTATGTCCTGGGAAGGGTGCTGCTCTCGGAGCGGGCCGGAGTCCCGCGACGGATCACGATCGCCAGCATCGTCTACGAACAGGCGATCTCCGCCACCTCGGCGGTCATCATCGCTGCCTACTTCATCATCAACCACCCGGATCTCCAGGGCGTGCCCGAGCGCTGGGCGGTGCTGTTGCTGATTCCCATCGCCGTCACTCTCCTGCACCCGCGCGTCTTCGGCCCGCTGGCGAATCGGGCGTTGCGAGCTTTCGGGCGCGAGCCGCTCCCCGCGGTGGTCTCCCTGCGCGGGATCCTCTCCCTGCTTCTCTTCTACACGCTGAACTGGGTCGTCGTCGCCTTCGGCATCTACTGCGTCGCCCGCTCCGTCACCAAGATCCCGTTCGACGACATCCTCCTGGTCGGCTCGGCCCAGGCGATCGGGTACTTCGCCGCCCTCGTCACTGTCGTTGCTCCGGCCGGCCTCGGCGTCCGCGACGCCGCTTTCGCCTGGGCGGTCAAGGCGGCGGTTCCCGGCCAGAAGCTGGCGGTCGGCTCGCTGATCGCGATCGCTGTGCGCGGCGTCTTGACAGTGACCGAATTGATGTATGTGGGGGCGGTGACGGCGCTGGGCAAACGGGAGGGATGGAGCATTCCCACCGGGATCCTCCATCCCTCTCCGGAGGAGGAGAAGGCCGGTCCTGAGGCGGGCGGGCATTCCCCGGAGATTCTCTGAGGGTTGGTGGAGCACACTTCAATAGCTGCACACCCGAAGCGGCTATATCGGGATTCGGGCTCCCAGCTGGTGGGCGGTCAGGGCCAGCAGCAGTAGCCGCAAGAGGCGGTCTCTTGACAGGGCCGCCAGGGGGAGGGCCCAGATCAGGTACCAGGGGAGCAGCCAGGATGTGGCTATCAGGAGGCCGAAAGTCGCCCAGGCGGCAGCTCTTAGCCAGTCGTGCCCGCGCCAAGTCCAGGTGAGTAGGTAGATGACCAAAGCGGCGTAGAGGGCCAGGGCTGCTGCTCGGGTTGTGCCTGGATCCAGGCCCGTGAGGCGGGCCATGGTGGTCGGGATGCTCAGGTGGCTGGTTCGGCTCTGGTTCTCCCCGGCGAGGCCGATCGCGTCCAGCCAGTTCCAGCCGAAGGCGAGTTGGCCGGCGATCGCGATCGTCACGCTTGCTCCGAGGGCGCCAAATAGGAGCTTGGCGCGGTGCTTTGATCCGAGCAAGGCGAAGGGGGCGACGACGATGGCGGAGACCTTGACCGCGGCTGCCGCGGTCAGCGCGACCCCGCCGGTGAATTCTCGGGACGAGAGGACCGCGGCGACGCCCAGCATCGCTGCCAGGGTCGCGATCCCGTCGTTGTGGGCGCCACCGACGACGTGGACGAGGACGAGCGGGTTGAGGGCGACGAAGGCGGCTGCGCGAAGCGGGTCGATTCCGCGCGCCGGCGCCAGTCGCGAGACCAGTAGTGCCAGAGCGAGAGCCGAAGCCGCCGCCACGGCCTTCAGCACATAGACCGCCGCGCCGACCGACAGCCAGGCGAGCGGATAGGTCGCCAGCGTGAACAGGGGCCCGTAGGCGCTGGTCGTGTGGGGCCAGGTGACGTGGGCGAAGGCAGGATCGCCCGGCGTCGCCGCGGGGCCGCGCAGGTAGGGGTCGATGCCGTGGATGGCGCCGAGGCGGGCGTAGTCGACGTAGCTGTAGACGTCGTGGGAGAGCAGCGGAGGGAGGCAGGCGAAGGCGATGACGAGCAGGACGATTGCCCCCCAGATGAAGCCTCCGCCCAGCCTCGGCGCCCATGCGAGCGCCCCGAGGTAGGCGACGAAGCCGACCCAGATCAGGGCATAGGCCAGGCTCGGCCCGATGCTCAGTTACCGCCCCCGGCTTCGTCGGCGGTGGCGCCTCCGACTCCGACCGAAGGTGGTGGCGACGCCTTCGGGATCGGCGCCGGTTCCTGGCCGGCGCCCGGGGCGTAGGCGCTGGGGTCGTAGGCGTTGGGGTCATAGCCGCCGACCGCGGCGCTTCCTGGCGGTGGCGCGCCGCCTTTGCCGTCGCCGGAGAGGGAGCCGCCACTTCGCGGGCTCGACGCGGTGAACTCCCCGAAGAAAGGCGCCCACTCGATCTTGGTCTCGGGCTGGGCAAATTCTTCGCAGGGCACTTCGCCGTTGCTGTAGAGCGAGTTCCAGATTTCGGCCGGGAAGGTGCCGCCGAAGACGGTGATGCCGTGGACGCTGGTCATCGAGATCTCATTGGACTGGGGATAGCCGACCCAGACCGCCGTCGCCAGGTTGGGCTGGTAGCCGGAGAACCAGGCGTCGGTGTATTCGTCGGTGGTGCCGGTCTTGCCGGCCTGCCCGGCGCAACCGGTGTAGGCGGCGGTGCCGGTGCCTTCGGTGATGTTGTCGTGCAGGAGCCTTGTCACCTCGTAGGCGACGGCCTGGCTGATCACCCGCTTCGGTTCGGGTCGTTCGGGCCGGCCGACCTTGCCGCTTGGGAACTCGACCCTGCGGATCGCGATCGGGTTGTGGTGGATGCCCCCCGAGGCCAGCGTCGCGTAGGCGTCGGTCAGCTCCAGCGGCGAGACGCCGAGCCGCAGCCCGCCGATCCCCTCGGCCGGGATCCCGTCGAGGTGCGTCGTGATCCCCATCGACTTCGCCGTCGCCGCTACGTTCGCGGGCCCGACATCGAGGTCGAGCTGGGCGAACACCGTGTTGTCGGAGGTGACAGTCGCCTGCTTCAGGTTGATCCTCCCCTGGTAGCCCTCGTCGGCGGTGTGCACAGTCCAGTGCCCCCACCTGGGCAGGTTGAGGTCGAGCGGTTTGGAGGTGTAGTAGGTCGAGTAGGGGTCAATCCCCTGCTTCAGCGCCGTGGTCAGGACGAAGGCCTTGAAGGCCGACCCCGGCTGGCGGTGCCCCTGCGCCGCCAGGTTGAACTGGCTCTGGCTGTAGTTGGAGCTCGAGGCCATCGCCCTGATTTCGCCGTTGCGGGGGTTGATCGAGACCAGCGCCGAGGAGGG
>DATCBF010000348.1:0-4519 GCA_036512025.1 Solirubrobacterales bacterium | reverse complement strand
CTGTGCAGCGTGCCGTCAGGGCGGCAGCCGAGCCGGCTCTTGACGCCGGGACCACGATTGCGGCCAGCTGGGAAGAGCCACCCGACAGCCCGAACAGCCGCGCCACCCTGACCCAGCGCGAGCGCATCCTGCGAGCCGTCGCCAGGGTAGTTGGGGCAAAGGGCTACGAAGCACTCAGCATCCCGGCGATCTCCGGCGCCGCCGGCGTTTCCAACCAGACTTTCTATGAGAATTTCTCCAGTAAGCGCGAGGCCTTCCTCGCCTCCTTTGAGATCATCGGCCGGGAGTCGCTGATGACGGCCGCGGGAGCTTTCGCCGACGCCGGAGGCGGGGCCGAGGCAGTCGGCGTCGCCATCAGGGCGATGCTCGAGCACATCTCCCGCAACGAGCTCTTCAGCCGACTCGCCTTCTTCGAGCTCCCGAGCGCGGGACCGGAGGCACTCGACCGCGCCGACACGATGATGGCGAACTACACGACTTTCCTCGGACCGGAGGGTGCGCCGAGAGAGCTGGGGGGACCACTGCCTGCGGTTGTCCTGGAGGCGATCGGCTCCGGTATCTGGTCGTTGATCCAGTACGAGATCTCCCACGACCGCGCCAATTCGCTTCCCGACTTCGCGCCGGAGTTGACCCGGATCGCGCTGGCTCCGTTCGACTCGATTTGAGCTGCCCGGCCTGAGGGGTCCGGCTCAGGACCCGGCGATCCGCTTTGCCTCACGCCCGCCGAGATAGGGCGTCAACACCAACTCGGTCAGTTCCGCTTCTTTGGTCGGAAGCAGCGACCCCTCCTCGGCCAGCAGATGGACCGAAATGACCAGGCCGATGCCGGCCACGAGCGTCCGTTCGGTGGCCTCGGGGAGCGCCTCGGCCGCCGGATTGAATTCCCGGCCACGTCCGAGCTTCCTCGCCAAGCGCTCGATCGAGGCGAAACGACGCTCGACCGCAGCCGGCCCGGCGCTCATCGCTTCGATCAGAAAGACCCTGGCCGTGCTCGACACCTCGGCAAAGAAACTGAGAGTGGCTCCGACTCCGGCCCTGACCTGAATCGGCCAGGGCTCACGCGAGTCGCAGGCAGCCTCGATGTGAGCCATCAGCCGCTCGAAGAAGCTGTCGTAAGCGGCGACCAGACACTGGTCGGTCCCGGTGAAATGCCGGAAGAACGTCTCACGCGTCACACCTGCATATGCCGCAACTTGATCGACCGTCGTGTTCGCGTAACCGCGCTCGGTCGCGGTCCGAGTTATCGCGCTGATCAATCTGGTGCGCTGCTCGTCCGGACTGCTGTCGGCCGAGTCAGACGCGCCCGTCTGGTGGCGATCCCCTGCTGCCATCGGGCGTCAGCTTATGCAGACACGGGATTTTATGTCAAAGGAGGTACACGAACTCTAGCATTCTTTTTTGCTGAACGAGAGCGTTTTTATGCTAGCCTACCGGCGGCGGCTTTTGTAGACACGGATGAAATCCCGAAGCTGAGCGCCGCGATGGATAAAGCCCGCCAGGCTGCGCCCGGTCGAGCGATGCTGAAGTTCCAGCTCGTACTCTCCAAGCTCAGAGCCGGCGCGGACCGCGTCGACTGTGATCCCGATCTCCATCCCGAAGCCAGGGGCAAAAGGCAGGGTTGTGCGCAGGACCTCCACCGGCATCGCCCGCTGTCCCGAGATCGGCGCCCTCGTCTCAATTCCGCATAGCCTGCGGATCGCCCAGCCGGCAAAGCCGACGGCGAAGCCGAAGCCTCCCCCGACCCGGCGCGAGAACGCGGCCACCGCGAGCTCACACTCCCCTGCCTCGACCGCTTCGACCAGCGGCTGAAGCCGGGCCGCGGAGGCGCCGAGATCCCCGTCGCAGAGAAGCGCGAGCGCGGGCGGCGGCTCAGCGCTGAGCGCCGCTTCGGCGGCGGCGGTCATGTTGGCCCCCTTTCCGTGCGGCCGGGCCCGGCTGACGACCTGCGCCCCAGCCTGCATCGCCAGCTCCGCGGTGCCGTCCTCGGAGGCATCGTCGGCGACCCAGAGCGCCGCGCCCGGGAAGGTGGAGCGCAGGGCGGCGACGGTCGCGCCGATCCTGTCGGCCTCATTCCGCGCGGCGACGATTACGGCGAGCCTGCCGCCCGCTTGGAGTTGGGGTCCCACGAGGTGATTATTGTCCGCGCCATGACAGACATCGAGGCTCACATCACAGGGAACGTCTGGAAAGTCGAGGTCGCGGTCGGGGACACGGTGTCCGACGGCGACACCGTCGTCATCCTCGAGTCGATGAAGATGGAGATCCCGGTCGAGGCCGAAGACGACGGGACCGTGAAGGAGATCCGCTGCGAGGAGGGCCAGTCGGTCAGCGAAGGCGACGTCCTCGTAGTGCTCGAGTGACGGTGGAGCGGTTCGCCTCGGGCAAGCTCCTACTCGACCGGCCAGCAGAGGCGGTTGCCCGCCTCACCATCTCCAACCCTGAGCGCCGCAATGCCCTCGACCAGGAGATCCTCAACGCGATCGCCGAGACGCTCCCCCGGCTCGACCACAACATCGAGACCCGCTGCGTGCTGATCACCGGGGCGCCACCGGTCTTCTCGGCCGGCTACGACATCGCCTCGATCCCGGCCGAGACCTTCGAGCGCGACGCCGAGGCGCTTATCGCCCACCCCTTCCCCGCCGCCCTGGAGGCGATCGCGAGTCATCCCTGGCCGACGATCGCCGCGATCAACGGCCACTGCCTCGGCGGCGGCCTGGAGCTGGCGATCACCTGCGACCTGAGGCTCTGCGCGAGCGGCGCCAAACTGGGGATGCCGCCGGCCAAACTGGGCCTGGTCTACGGCCACAGCGGCCTGCGTAGGTTCCTCGACACGGTCGGGCTGGCGCGGACCAAGGAGCTGTTCCTGACCGGGCGCAACTTCGCGGCCGAGCGGGCCGAGGAAATCGGCCTCGTCCAAGAGGTCGTGCCCGACCAGCGCCTGGAGGACACGGCAGTCGAACTGGCCGCCGAGGTAGCCGGGAACGCGCCGATCTCGATGCGGGGCAACAAACACGCGATCGATCTCCTCAACCAGTGCCCGGTGCTGACCGACCAGCAGGAGGCAGGCCTGATCGCGTTGCGCGAATCCTGCTTTGCCTCCGACGACTTCCGCGAGGGCATCGCCGCCTTCGCGGAGAAACGCAAGCCCGAGTGGCGCGGGCGATAGGCGCAGCCGCCAAGAAGCTGGCGGCGACAGACCCAGTGATGGCGGAGCTGGTCGAGCGGATCGGCAGCATCGACCTGGCCGAGCGCCTGCGCCGGCGTAGCGAGGAGCGCCCTGCCGACGCCTACGGGGCGTTGTTGCGGGCGATCGTCGGCCAGCAGCTCTCGACCAAAGCGGCACGGACCATCTACCTGCGCGTGACCGACCTCTTCGGTGGGCAGACGCCGGCGCCGGAGCAACTGCTGGAGGCCTCGATCGAGGACCTGCGCGGGGCCGGGCTCTCCGGCCGCAAGGTCGAGTACATCCGTGACCTCGCCTCCCACGTGATCGGCGGCGAGCTCGAGCTGGAGCGGCTCGACGACCTCTCCGACGAGGAGGCGATCGCCGAGATCGTCGCCGTCCGCGGCCTCGGCCAGTGGACAGCGGAGATGTTCCTGATCTTTCACCTCGAGCGTCCCGACATCCTCTCCGGCGGCGACCTCGGCATCCGCAAAGCGATCCAGGTCGAGTACGGCCTCGAGAAGATGCCGACGCCACAGCAGGTGGTCGAGGCGGGAGAGCGCTGGAGCCCCTATCGCAGCCTCGCCTCCCTGTATCTGTGGGAGTCGCTCGCCGCCGTGCCGGGCGGATAGCGCCGCCCGGCGCTCAATACCGGTGCTGCCTTGACCGACAATAGGCGCATGCGACTTCGCTTCTGGATCGGACTGGCGGCAGTGCTGGCTGTGGCCGTCGGATCCGTGATCGGCTCCTTGATCGTCCACTCCAACGACCGCTCCGGGTTCGAGCGGATGCAGCATGACGAGGCGATCCGCGCCGCCCACCAGGCCGAGTCGGTCGCGAGGCTCTCGATCGGGCAGCTCTCCAGCGCCGCCGCCTTTTACCAGGCCGAGGGGAAGTTCAGCGAGCACGAGTTCAACATCGTCGCCGGCTCGCTGCTGAGGCCGGAGGGGCTGGCCGCGACCGCCTTTATACAGCGGGTGTCGCAGGCCGAACGACCCCGCTTCGAACGCGAACACGGATATCCGATCACCGAACCGATGGCGGCCGGGCCCCGTGGCGTCGCCGGAAAGCGCCCGGTCTACTACGTGCTGCTCTACGCGGCCACCCGGCAGCACGTCGTAACGCCGGTCGGCTACGACGTCGGCGCCGACCCGGAACGCGCCTCCTACCTGCGCCGGGCCCGTGACAGCGGCAAACCGGCGGCGACGCCGGTGATCCCACTCTTGATCGGTGGCGTCGGCCTCAACGTCTACCGCCCGGTCTATCGCGACGGCGCGCCGACCAAGACCGTGGCCCAGCGCCGGGCCGCCCTGATCGGGTTCGCCGCCGGCGCCTTCCGCATCGGCGATCTGGCCT
>DATCBF010000347.1:0-13286 GCA_036512025.1 Solirubrobacterales bacterium | reverse complement strand
GCGGCCGGTGAGGCCGGCATCGCCGACCGGGCCGCCGATCACGAACTTTCCGGTCGGGTTGACGAGAAAGCCGTCGTGCAGCTCGCCCTCGTCGATCAGGCCGGCGTACTCGCCGCCGAGCACGGGCAGCGCCACGTGCTTCCAAAGATCGGGTTTGATCGTCTCGGCGGAGTCGACGTCCGGCGCATGCTGGGTGGAGATCAGGAGCTTCTCGATCGCGACCGGCCGGCCGTCCGCGTAGCGAACTGTGACCTGGGTCTTGCCGTCAGGGCGCAGGTAGCCGAGCGTGCCGTCCTTGCGCACCGCGGTCAGCCGTTCGGCGAGGCGGTGGGCGATCTGGATCGGCATCGGCATCAGCGCCTCGGTCTCGTCGGTCGCGTAGCCAAACATCATTCCCTGGTCGCCGGCTCCGGCGATCAGGAACTCGTCTTCGTCGGAGGGTTCGACCCGCGTCTCGTAAGCGGCGTCGACGCCCTGAGCGATATCGGGCGACTGTTTGTCGAGTGAGACCAGGACCGAGATGTGGTCACAGTCGTAGCCATAATCGCCGTGGTCGTAGCCGATCTCACGGACCGTCTCGCGGACGATCTCGGGCACGTCGAGGTGGACGTCGGTGGAGATCTCTCCCGAGACCACCGCCATCCCGGTGTTGACCAGGGTCTCGCAGGCGACCCGGCCCTCCGGGTCCTCGGCCATCACGGCATCGAGAACTCCATCGGAGATCTGGTCGGAGATCTTGTCCGGGTGACCCTCGGTGACGGACTCCGACGTGAACAGGTATTCGCCCTCGGCGAGCGGCTTGGTAGTAGTCATGTCGGAAATCCTAATTGGTCGTGTGTTTGACGGTGGCGCCGCTACTCGACCGGCTTCGGCGCGCCTCGTCGGCCCGAGTGCGGGACGAAGTCGATGATCAGTGGCACGCCCTCCAGGCCGTAGGTCTCGCGCATCCGATTCTCGAGGTGGTAGGCCCACTCGCGGGTGATCAGGCGGCGGTCGTTGACCTGGATCGCGACCCGGGGCGGCCGCTCGCCCACCTGGGCTGCGTAGTAGAGCCTCAGGCGCTTGCCACGGCGGGCCGGTGGCGGAGTCTTGGCAACCACGTCGGCGACGAAGCGGTTCAGCGCCGGGGTCGGGATCCGCTCGGCGGCGCGGTCGGCCAGTTCAAGTGTGCGGGGCAGCAGGGTGCCGACGTTGCGCCCGCGCAGGGCCGAGACGGTGACCACCGTTGGCCGCAGCCGCGATTTGCGCTTGACCTTGGCGCGGGCCTCGTCGATCTCGGTCCGGCTCTCATCCCACTTGTTCATCGCCAGCAGGGTGGCGCAGCCGGCCTTCATCGCCAGCTCGGCGACGCGCAGGTCCTCTGAGGTGACCCCCTCGGTGGCGTCGCAGACAACCAGCGCCACGTCGGCTCGCTCGACCGCGCGCTGGGAGCGCAACTGCGAGTAGAAGTCGATGCTGCCGGCCATCTTCGAGCGGCGGCGGAGGCCGGCGGTGTCGACGAGGATGACCCGGCGCCCCTCCACCTCCAGCTCGGTGTCGATCGCGTCGCGAGTGGTGCCGGCGCGCTCGGAGACGATCACCCGGTCGGAGCCGACGAAGGCGTTGACGAGCGAGGACTTGCCGACGTTGGGGCGCCCGATCACGGCGACGCGAGTGGCGTCGTCGACCGGGCCCTGCCGGGGAATGTCTCCCAGCGTCTCGACGATGCGGTCGAGCAGGTCGCCGGTGCCGAGTCCGTGCGTGGCCGAGACCGGGAGCGGCTCGCCGAGGCCGAGCTTGTTGAACTCCGCCGTCAGGTGGGAATCGGTGGCGCGGTCGACTTTGTTGGCGACGACCAGGACCGGCGGCCCGCCGCCACGCAGCGTTTTCGCCAGCTCGGCGTCGCCGGCGCGCAGCGCCGCGCGGGCGTCGATGACCAGCATCACCGCGTCGGCCTCGGCGATTCCAAGCCGGGCCTGGCGCTGGATGTCGCGAGACAGATCCGCCTCGTCCTCGAGGTCGATGCCGCCGGTGTCGACCAACTCGAAGGCGACGCCGTTCCATTCGCAGGCCAGGCGCTTGCGATCGCGGGTCACGCCCGGCTCGGAGTCGGTGACCGCCTCGCGGCCACCGACCAAGCGGTTGACGAGCGTGCTCTTGCCGACGTTGGGAAAGCCGACGACGGCAACCGTGGGAACGCGGTTCATGTGGAGCCCCGGGGAACCGGCGCTTTAGTGTCGCCATGCGGCTGAAAAGCGCCAAGTCGACTCATGCCAGGCCCCGCTCACGGGCGAGGTTGACGATCTGGGCGACGACTTCGTCCAAGCTTAGCCCTGTCGTGTCGAGCTCGATCGCGTCCGCGGCGGCGCGCAGGGCGCCGTGCTCACGGGCGCTGTCGCGCCCGTCGCGCTCGCGCTGGGCCGCCAGAACCGCGCCGGGATCCTCACCGGTCTGCGCCGCCCGCCGCCGCGCCCGCTCCTCGTCGCTTGCCGTGAGGAAGAGCTTGAGCGGCGAGTCGGGGCTGACCACGGTGCCGATGTCGCGCCCCTCGGCAACGTAGCGGCCGGCGCCGATCAGCTCGTGCTGGCGGGCGACCAGCGCCTCGCGCACCTGGGGATGGACCGAGACGTGCGAGGCGGCGGCGGTGACGCCGGGCTCGCGGATCGCGGCGGTGACGTCGCGGCCATCGAGCAGGGCCCGACCTCGGCTGAGGTCAATCTCGGCGGCGCGAGCGACCTCGCCCATTGCCCCGGCCTCGTCGAGGTCGGCGCCACGCTCGATCGCCGCCAGGGCCACGCAGCGATACATCGCCCCGGAGTCGAGGTAGGTGAAGTCCAGCGTCGCCGCCACGGCGCGGGCCACAGAAGACTTGCCGGCCCCGGCGGGCCCGTCGATCGCGATCACCATGGGGCGCAGCGTACGGGCGTCGGCGCGCTCAGGCGCTGCGCCGTCGCAGAGAGGCGAGATCGAGCTCGAAGCCGGGGTAGCTGACCGCGGCGGCGCCCATGCCTTCGACTTCGACTCCGCTGTCCGAAGCGAGCCCGGCGATCGCGCCCAGCATCGCGATCCGGTGATCGCCGTGGGAATCGATCGCGCCGCCGCGCAGGCCGCCGCTGCCCTCGATCGTCATTCCGTCGGCGGCCGCTTCGACATTCGCGCCCAGCGCCGCAAGCACCGCCGTCACCGTCTCGATCCGGTCGGACTCCTTGCGGCGAAGCTCGGCGGCCTCTCGGATCGTCGTCGTGCCGGTCGCGAAGCAGGCTGCCAGGGCGACCAGGGGGAGCTCGTCGATCGCCAGCGGCACCTCCGCCCCCGCGACCTCGACTCCGTGCAGGCCCGAGGGGCGGACTCGAATGCGGCCGACCGGCTCGCCGCCGCGGGCGCCGTCGGGGTCAATCTCGAACTCGGCGCCCATCCGCTCGAGGATTGCCAACAGGCCGGTGCGGGTCGGATTGAGGCCGACGTCGGTGAGGATGACGTCACTGCCGGAGACGAGCAGCCCGGCGACGAGGAAGAAGGCGGCCGAGGAGAAATCCGCCGGCACCGCGATCGTTCCGGGCTCCAAGCGTTCGGCCCGGCGCACGCCGACCGTGTCTCCGTCGTGGCGGACCTCGGCCCCGGCCGCCGCCAGCATCCGCTCGGTGTGGTCGCGGCTGCGATGCGACTCGACCACCCGGGTCTCCCCTTCGGCCATCAGCCCGGCAAAGAGCAGGCAGGACTTGACCTGGGCGCTGGCGACCGGCATCTCGTACTCGATCCCCCGCAGTGGAGCGCTCTCGATCCGCAGCGGAGTCAGCCGCTCCTCGCGACAGCGCAGCTCAGCGCCCATCAGCCGCAGCGGCTCGACTATGCGATCGACGGGCCGGCGGCGGATCGACTCGTCTCCGTCCAGCATCCACTCCCCCGTCTCCTGCCCGGCAAGCCAGCCGGGAAGCAGGCGCAGCAGCGTGCCGGCGTTGCCGACGTCGACGCTTGCGGGCTCGGCGCCGCGCAGGCCGACGCCGCGGATGCGGATCATCGGCGCGATCGAACCCGGCTCGACTCCATCGATCTCGGCCCCCAGCGCCACCACCGCGGCCAGGGTGGAGCGGGTGTCGGCCGCGTCGAGATAGCCCTCGACCGTCGTCTCACCGTCCCCCATCGCCGCGATCAGGGCGGCGCGGTGAGAGATCGACTTGTCGGCCGGCGGTCGCAGCAGCCCGCGAAGCGGCCCGGAAGGATCGAAGCGGGTCGCCACCCGGGCCTACCCCCCGAGGCCAAGGACGGTGACGGTATGACCAAGCTCGCGCACCAGACCGACCGCTCGATCGGCTTGATCGCTGCCGGAGACCCAGAGCGAGACCGCGCCCGAGGTCATGTCGGGCGCCGGGTACAGCGCCATGTCCTCGATATTGACCCCGGCCTCGCCCAACGCCAGGGCAAGCTCGGCCACGGTTCCCGGCCGGTTGGCGACGATTATCCGCAGCTCCGTCAGCGGGCCCCCGGGCCGATCGGATTCCAGCAGCTGCCGCCGGTGCTCGGCCGCTTCGGCGTGCCAGGCGGTGACGGCCTCACGGTCGCCGGAGCGAATCAGCCCGGCCGCCGCGCTCATTCGCTCGGCGACGGCTTCGACCGCCTCGGCCACCGCCTCACGGTTGCTGGAGAAGATGTCGCCCCAGATCGCCGGGTTGGAGCCGGCGACGCGGGTCGTATCGCGAAAGCTCGGCCCCACCTCGGGCATCCGCTCGCCGTCGCCGGTCAGCTCCGCCGCGGCCTGGGCAGCAAGGACGTTGGCGACGACATGGGGCAGGTGGCTGACGGTCGCCATCAGGCGGTCGTGAGCCTCGGCCTCGATCGCCTGCGGCCGAGCGCCCAGCCCGGCGATCGTGCGTTGCAGCTTGTCGTAGAGCAGGCCGCTGGAGCGCTCGGTCGGCGTCAGGTACCAGCGGGCGCCCTCGAAGAGATCGGCCCGGGCGTTCTCGACCCCGACCGTCTCCGCTCCGGCCAGGGGGTGGCCGCCGACGAAGCGCTCATCCGCCCCGATCGCGGCGACGATCCCCTGCTTGGTCGAGCCGACATCGGTGACGACGCACTCGGGGCCGCTGCCGCGGAGCGCGACCCGCGCCAGGTCCCCCAGGACCGAGACCGGCGCGGCGCAGAAGACGACCTCGGCGCCAACGCAGGCGTCGGGGTCGGATTCGGCGGCGTGGTCGATCGCGCCGACCTCCAGCGCCCGCTCCAGCATCGCGGGATCGGGGTCGAAGCCGACCACCGTCGTCTCGTCCTGTCGCCGCGCGGCGAGCCCGATCGAGCCGCCTATCAGGCCGACCCCGAGGACCGCGATCCTCATCCGCCGCGCCGCGCCTTGACCGCCGCCGTCAACCGATCCAGAACAGAGACGGTCTGCTCCCAGTCGATGCAGCCGTCGGTGATCGACTGACCGTAGGTCAGCTCGCCCTCACCTTCCAGGTCCTGGTTGCCGGCGACGAGGAAGGACTCCAGCATGACGCCGACGATCGCCTCGCTGCCGGCTTCCATCTGCCCGGCGATGCTCTCGATCCCGACCGGCTGGCGCTCGGGGTCCTTGCCGCTGTTGTCGTGGGAGGCGTCGATCACCACCCGCTCCGGCAGACCGGCCGCGCGCAGCTTGGAGAGCGCCCCCTCGACGCCGGCCGCGTCGTAGTTCGGCGCTCCCCTGCCCCCGCGCAGGATCACGTGGCCGTCGGGGTTGCCGCTGGTGTGCAGGATCGCCGGGGTGCCGTTGTCGTCGATGCCGGCGAAGGCGTGGGAGACCGCCGAGGCGCGGACGGCGTCGACCGCGACCTGGACGTTGCCGTCGGTCCGGTTCTTGAAGCCGATCGGCATCGAGAGGCCGGAGCCGAGCTGGCGATGGATCTGGCTCTCGGTCGTGCGAGCGCCGATCGCGCCCCAGGCGACCGTGTCGGAGATGTACTGCGGCGTGATCGGGTCGAGGAACTCACATCCGACCGGGAGGCCGAGGTCGAGCACCTCCAGCAACAGCTTGCGGGCGATCCGCAGGCCGGAGTTGACGTCGCCGGAGCCGTCCAGGTGCGGGTCGTTGATCAGACCCTTCCAGCCCGTCGTCGTCCGCGGCTTCTCGAAGTAGACGCGCATCGCGATCAGCAGCTCGTCGCCGAGGCTGTCGGCGATTCCGGCCAGGCGACCCGCGTACTCCAGCGCCGCATCGACATCGTGCACGCTGCACGGCCCGACCACAACGAGCAGCCGGTCGTCGCTGCCGTTGAGCACATCCTCGACCTGTCGGCGTCCCTCGACAACCGCTTTCGCCCGCTCGTCGCCGAGCGGTAGATCGCCGAGCAGCTGCGCCGGCGAAGCCAGCTCCACCACCCGCTCGATTCGCTGGTCGCGGACCCGATCCCGAGTCTGCCCCTCTCTCATCCCGATCACCATTTTGCCGTCGCCTTTCTCCAAAGCTGGAAAATCCTACTTTCTGGACCCGGGTCTCCCCCGCGCGCAGGCGCAAGCCAGACACGTGACGGGAGGATTCGGCGCCCGGCCGAGTGCTCTATTGACGCGGCGAAATGCCGCCAGGCCGGACGCCTAGCTAAATCGCCAGAAATAGGTGAAGCGGGCAGGTTGGAGCGCGGCGCCGGAGGCGCGGCCGCTGCTGGTGATCTCGCCGCATCGCTTCACTGGAGAGTTTGTAGCAGGTGGGGCGCGGTTAGTCGAGAGCGCCGGGCCGGCGCTTCAGCCGAGCAGCTCGCCGATCGCCGCCAGGAAGCGGTCGTTCTCGGCGGGGCTGCCGTAGGTGACGCGGATGTGGCCGGGAGAGCCGAGCGGCGTGCCGGGGCGCACGCCGATCGCGCGATCGGCGAGGCCGTCGACGATCGCGCGCTCATCCGCCTCGCCGAGATCGACCCAGGAGAAGTTGGCCTGGGTCTCGGCGGTGGCGAGGTCGAGTTCGCCCAGCCCCTCCTGCACCCGCACCCGCTCGACGATCGTGCTCTCGACCCGGCGGGCGACATCGTCGGAGTGCAGGATCGCCTCGGCGCCCGCCGCCTGGGCGAGGGCGTTGACGCTGAAGGGCTGGCGCACGGCATCGACCGCGGCGCGGAACTTCGGCGAGCCGATCGCGTAGCCGACCCGCAGCCCGGCCAGGCCGAAGCACTTGCTGAAGGTGCGCATGACGACAAGGTTGGGAAAGTCCTCGAGTAGGTCGATCGTCGTGTCGGGGTCGTCGTTGGCCTGGAACTCGATGTAGGCCTCGTCGAGGATGATCGTGACGTGGGCGGGGATCCGCTCACAGAACTCGGCGATCTGCGCCGCCGGGATGTGGGTGCCGGTCGGGTTGTTGGGATTGCAGACCAGCAGCAGCTGGGTCGCCGCCGTCACCTCGGCCGCCATCGCCTCAAGATCGTGGAAATCGCCGTCGGCCAGCGGCACCCGGACCTCGCGGGCGCCGGTCAGCGCCGCCAGGTGCGGGTAGATCGAGAAGGCCGGCCAGGCGTAGAGGATCTCGGCGCCGGGCTCGCAGAGAGCCTCGGCGGCGGCGAGCAGGATCTCACAGGAGCCGTTGCCGACCGCGATCCGGGCGGGCTCGGTCTCGTAGCGCTCGGCCAGGCGCCGGCGCAGCAGCGTCGCCCCCGGGTCGGGGTAGCGGTTCATCGCCCCGGCCGCGCGCTGGATCGCCTCCACCACCTGCGGGTGGGGCGGAAAGGGCGACTCGTTGGAGGCGAGCTGGGCGATCTCGCCGGCCGCGATCGCCTCCGGCGCCTGTCCCTTCGGCACGCCGGCCTGGTAGCCCGGCATCCGGGCGAGCTTCTCGGCAAAGGTGATGCTCATCTCTCGATTGTGCCGGAAGCGGGTCTACTGGGCGGCGTGAAGGTCTGAGCGCAGAGCCTTGGTCGCCCCGATATAGGTGTGGGCGGGAGCGTGTCCGACCGGGGCGTAGTAGTGGACCATGACCCGGATCACCCGCTCCATCGAGCCGGGCACGGCGATCTCGCGGGCGCAGAGGAGCGGGACCGTGTCGAGGCCGACCTTGCGGGCGGCGACGGCGGGGAACTCGGCGTCGAGGTCCGCTGTCGTCGTGAACAGGCAGCTGACCAGCGCCTCGGGCTCGAGCTCGTTGCGCTCCAGCAGCTCCCGCATCAGCTCCTCGGTCGCCGCCAGAATCGCCTCGGCCTCGTTGGCCTCGGCCTGGGCCGAGCCTCGAACTGCGAAGAGCCGCGATTGGGCCGGGTCCTGGGCTCCGTCGGTCATCGCTGCACATCCTCCCAAAGCCGGGCGATCTCTTTGTCTGCGAGGCGCCGCGCCCTGCCCTCCTTGAGCTCGCCGAGCTCCATCGAGCCGAAGCTGACTCGCCGCAGCGAGACGACCTTGTTGCCAATCGATTCGACCATGCGGCGGACCTGCCGATTGCGGCCCTCACGCAGGACGATCTCGATCTCTTTCTCTGCCAGGCGCCGGACTTCGGCCGGCGCCGTGCGACCGTCCTCCAGCACCACCCCCCGCTCCAGCTTCTCCAGATCACGGACGGCGGGTGGGCGACGCAGCTCGGCCCGGTAGGTCTTGGCGACGCCGTAGCGCGGGTGGGTCAGGTGGTTGGCGAGGTCGCCATCGTTGGTCAGCAGCAGCAGCCCGGTCGACTCGGCGTCGAGCCGGCCGACCGGATAGAGACGTGCCTTGGTTCGAACCAGGCTGACCACGGCCGG
Source organism: Solirubrobacterales bacterium (assembly GCA_036512025.1). Classification (GTDB taxonomy): domain Bacteria; phylum Actinomycetota; class Thermoleophilia; order Solirubrobacterales; family 70-9; genus DATCBF01. Next base: position 4,632 of record DATCBF010000347.1, on the reverse strand, counting down.
GCGCTCACCCGGCTCCTTCGCGGTGGAGACGACCCCGGCCGGCTTGTTGACCGCCCAGACCTCGTGGGCCTCCGTGGCGACGGCGCTGCCGTCGACGCGGACGTCATCGTCGTCACCAACGTCGCGAGCGGGATCGGTGACGACCTCGCCGCCAACGGTGACGCGGCCACGGGCGATGATTTTCTCGGCCGCGCGCCGCGAGGCGACGCCACCGTGGGCGAGGTATTTGGCCAGTCGCACGGGAGTCGGCGCCGGCTACTCGGCGCGCTGTTCGCCGGCTTTGAGCAGGCGCTCGCGCAGGTCGCGCTCGTCCTCGGGCGTCGGATCGAAGCGCGAGGGGTCGGGCAGCTGATCGAGGCCGGAGAGGCCGAAGAGGCGCTCGAAGAGCTCGGTCGTCTTGAAGATCGCGGCGCCGAAGCGCGAGCGGCCGGACTCCTCGATCAGGCCCCGCTCGGCCAGCGTCTGCACCGCCGACTCCGAGGAGACGCCGCGGATCCGCGCCACCTCCGGCCGCGAGACCGGCTGCAGGTAGGCGACGATCGCCAGCGTCTCGGCCTGGGCCTGGGTCAGCGGCGGCGTCCGGGTCTGGGAAAGCAGGCGGCGCGCGGCGTCCTCGCTGGAGGGGTCGCTGGCGAGGGCGAAGCCGCCCGCCACCTCGCGCAGCACCACCCCGCGCCTGCCCTCGGCCAGGTCCTCGCGCAGCAGCTCGATCGCCTCGTCGACCTGGCCCTCGGTCACCTCAGCGGCCCGGGCCAGGGCAGCGACGGAGACCGGCTGCGGCGAGAGGAAGAGCAACGCCTCGACCGTCCTCGTCAGATCGCTCACGGCGCCGCCACTTTCTTGATCTCGATCGGACCGAAGGGCTGGCTCTGCTCCCACGTCACCTCTCCCTTCCGGTACAGCTCCAGCAGGGCGAAGAGGGTGACCGCCTGGGTCAGCCGGTCCTCACCGCCGAACTGCTCGTCAAAGTCGAAGCTGGAGCGCCGTGAGAGGGCCTCGCGCAGCACCCGCAGCCGTCGCTCCAGCGAGACGGTCGAGCGGATGTGGCTGATATCGACGTCGGGCGGCAGCGCCAGCAGGTCGCCGAGGGCGGCGCCGAGCTGCTCGGGGTCATAGGCGGCGCTGGCGGCGTCGAGGGCGACGCGACGCAGCTCAGGCGGCAGCGGCGCGGAGCGGTAGAGATAGCCGCGGGCGGCCTCGAAGCGGGCGACCAAGGTCTCGGAGGCTTCGCGGTAGCGCCGGTACTCGAGCATCCGCGCGACCAGCTCCTCGACCGCCTCCTCGGGGCCGAGCTCGTCGATCTCCTCCTCGGCGCCGGGCAGCATCAGGCGCGACTTCAGCTCCAGCAGCGCCGCGATCAGGACCAGGAACTCGGTTGCCACCTCCAGCTCGAGCTCGCCTTCGCGCTCGAGGTGCTCGACATAGGCGACGACGACCTCGCCCAGCTCGACCTCAAGCAGGCTCACCTCCTCGCGCAGGACAACCGCCATCAGCAGGTCAAACGGCCCCGCGAACACATCGAGGTCGAGATCCAGCTCCGCGACGGTCACAAGCTCACGTTAACGCGCGGGACCGATGCCCATCCGGTCCCGGACCTTGGCGACGGTTCCCGAAGCGATCTCGCGGGCCCTTTCCGCGCCGGCCGCCAGACTCGCCTCCAGGGCAGCCTCGTCGGGACGCAGCTCGGCGTAGCCCTCGCGGGTCGGCGCCAGCAGCTCGGTGACCCCCTCGGCGACGGCCTTCTTAAAGTCGCCGTAGCCAGCGCCCTCGAACTCCCGCTCGATCTCAGCTTGATCGCCGCCGCGAGCGACGGCGAGGATGTCGATCAGGTTCGCTATCCCGGCCTTGCCCTCGCCGCGGCGGACCTCGCGGCCCGAGTCGGTGACGGCACTGCCGAACTTCTTCGCGATCGCGGCCGGCTCGTCGAGCACGTAGACGGTGCCGGCCTCGGTCCCGCTGGTGGTCGACATCTTCCGCTCGGGATTCTGCAGGTCCATGATCCGGGAGCCGACCGTGGGGATCCGGTGCTCGGGCACGGCCAAGGTCTCGCCGAAGCGCTCGTTGAAGCGGCGGGCGATCTCCCGCATCAGCTCGACGTGCTGTTTCTGGTCCTCGCCGACCGGAACCTCGTCAGCTCCGTAGGCGAGCACGTCGGCGGCCTGCAGCACCGGGTAGAAGAAGAGCGCCGAGGAGACCAGCTCGCGCTGGCGAGCAGACTTTTCCTTGAACTGGTTCATCCGGTTGAGGTCGCCGTGGGAGGTGACCGCCGAGAGCAGCCAGGTCAGCTCGGCGTGCTCGCGCACGTCGGACTGGCGGAAGAGGATGCAGCGCTTGGGGTCGACACCGGCGGCGAGCAGGATCGCGGTCGTGTCATAGACGCGCCGGCGCAGCTCGGCCGGGTCGTAGGCGACCGAGATCGCGTGCAGGTCGACGATGCAGAAGATCGCCGGGTCGCCGCGGTCCTGGCCCTCGACGTACTGGCGAATGGCGCCGATGTAGTTGCCGAGGTGCTTGCTGCCGGTCGGCTGGATCCCGGAGAAAATAATCGGTGCGGCCATGGCGGCAGACTATGCACGACGCGCGTTTGCTGTCTCGACCACACCAGAGTGTGGTCAGAGCAGCAAACGACGCTTAGGTCACCGCCGGCGCGGGATCCACGACATCGTCGGCACAGTCGGCGTCGGCGCCGTGGCCGCACTCGCCCGCCGCCGCCGCTCCGCGGGTCGGCACCGCTTCGACCTTGCGCCGGGGATTCTCGATCCCGAAGCCGGAGACGATGCCGCCGGCGATCATCAGGATTCCGGCGATCCCGATGCCGAGATGGAAGGCCGAGGTCGAGGCATCGGCCGAGGCGGTCCCGATCCGAGCGGCGTCGGCGACGGCGAGATCGCCGGTCTTCGGCGTCCCCAGCGGCTGACGCTTGGCTTCGTCGACCGCTTCCTGGGCGGCCGGGCGCAGCGGCGCCGGCCCCAGCTTTGAATCGAGGCTAGCGCCGAAATGGGCGGAGATCACGGCGCCGAGGACGGCGATCGCCAACAGCCCGGCGACGCGCGAGACGCCGTTGTTGATGCCGGAGGCGATCCCCACGTGGCGTTCCTCGACCGAGTCGAGCACGGTCGCGGTCAGCGGCGCCACCGTCGCTGAGAGGCCGAGGCCGAAGAGCAGGATCGCGGGCAGCACCTCGGAGGCATAGGGGGCATCGGAGCCGACCCGCAGCATTAGCAGCAGCCCGAGGCCGCCGACGATCGGCCCGAGCGTCATCGGCAGCCGTGGCCCGTTGCCGGAGGCGAACTTGCCGAAGCGCGGCGAGAGCACGAAGAGGATCAGCGAGATCGGCGTCGTCGCCAGGCCCGCCTCCAGCGGCGAGTAGCCGGCGACCTGCTGCAGGTAGAGGCCGACGAAGAAGAGGCCGCCGATCAGCCCGGCGTAGGCGCTGAGCGTGGTCAGGTTGGCGATCGCGAAGTTGCGGATGCGGAAGAGGCCGAGGTCCATCATCGGGTGGCGGGCCTTGGCCTCACGCAGGATGAAGAGGCCGAAGCAGGCGACGCCGGCGATCAGCGGCAGCCAGACCATGGGGTCGCTCCAGCCATGGGTCGGCTGCTCGATCAGGGCGAAGACGGGGCCGCCCAGCCCGGCCGCCGAGAGCGCGATCCCGAGCCAGTCGACACCGCGGAAGGCGTCGGGGTCGCGGCTCTCCTTGACCGAGTGCAGGGTGAGCGCGACCGTGACCGCGATCAGCGGGATGTTGACCCAGAAGATCGCCCGCCAAGAGAGGGCGCCGATCAGGGCGCCGCCACCGGCGGGCCCGATCACGGTCGCGATCCCGGTCCAGGCGGTCCAAGTGCCGACCGCCTTGCCCCGCGCCGCCCCCTCGAAGGTGGCAGCGACGATCGCCAGCGATCCGGGGACCAGCAGCGCCCCGGCCACCCCCTGCAGGACCCGGGCGCCGATCAGGAACTCGACCGTCGGCGCGATCGCGCAGAGGATCGAGCAGGCCCCGAAGGCGATCAGGCCGTAGACGAACATGCGGCGGCGCCCGAGCTGATCGCCGAGCGAGCCACCTACCAAGAGCAGCGAGACCAGCGAGAGCATGTAAGCCTCGACCACCCACTGCTGCCCGGCCAACCCCGCGTTGAGGTTGTCGCTGATCGAAGGCAGCGCCACGTTGACCACGGTCGAGTCGAGGAAGACGACCGTCGAGCCGAGGATCGTCGCGATCAGCGTCAGTCGCTGCTGGCGGGACACTCGTTCGAGTCTAAGCGGCTGCCCGGCTCGGGCCAAGCTCAGGCGTCGCTACCGGCGCCCTCCAAGCAGCGCAATCGCAAGCGAGAGCCGACGACGTTTCGCAAGGCCCTTCCCGGGGCATCTTCAATCCAACCCCCGGGCGCGCATGCCTGGAACAATCATCGACAAGGTGAATCGCTGATGGCAAGAGCAATTTGGAGTGGCTCGATCAGCTTCGGGCTCCTCAACGTGCCCGTCAAGCTGTACAGCGCCGTGGCCCGCCGCGGCATCTCCCTGCGCGAGATCCGCGAGTCCGATGGCGCCCGCATCCGCCACCGCCGGGTCGCCGAAGGGACCGACGAGGAGGTCCCCTACGAGAACATCGTCAAGGCCTTCGAGATCACCCCC
>DATCBF010000346.1:0-2932 GCA_036512025.1 Solirubrobacterales bacterium | reverse complement strand
CTCGGCTCGCGTCGAGCCGTTGTCGATCACCAGGTGCCAGGGCTCGGCGTCGCTGAATCGCCACTGGTAGACCAGCGGCGAGCCATTTGCGGCCTTGGGGTTGGCGACGCGGCTGATGACGTCGAAATAGAGGCGCTGTAGCTCCGGAGAGGATTTGGGCGGCGGCCCGTTCGGCGGACCGAGGATGCCGGCCATCATCAGCTTGATCTGGCTCGCCGCGACTTCGTCCTCGGACTGCTCGGGATCGAAGGGGAAGACGCCGGGAGGCATCTCCTCGGTCGGGTAGCCGATCGTGCGCCAGCGCTGGCGGATCAGCTTCAGGCCGAAGGCGAAGATGTCCTCGAGCGTGAAGCCGTAGCACTCGGTGTACTCGCGGTCGAGGTTCGGTGGCGAGAAGACCGCGGGGCCGTAGGGAAGGACTTCGCGCAGGAGCTCGACCACCGCCGCTTTGCACTCCTCGGACTCGGCGAGGAGTTCGGAGAGAACCTTGACGCCGAAGCCGATGTGGCGCTGCTCGTCTTTGGAGACGTTCGCCATCCCCGAGCTGAAGCCGGGCATCGTGTCCTCGGCCGCGAAGAAGTCCTCGATGAAGTGCTGGCCAGGCTGGGCCAGAGAGCCCTCGACAATCAGGTGGTAGAGGGTGATCGCCTGGGCGTACTTGGGCAGCGAGCGGTCCTTGCGTAGTTCCTCGGCCATCACGTCGAGGCGGTCGAAGATTCCGCGGTAGCCCCAGTTGAGCTGAGGCAGGGTGGAGGCGAGGGTCGCCTGCAGCGAGTCGCCGCCGACGCCGATCACCTCTTTGAAGAAGCGATGGAAGAAGACCGCGTGGCGGACCTCGTCGACCTGCTGGGTGGCGAGGAAGTAGGACTGCTCCTCGGTCGGGGCGGCGGTGATGTAGGGGGCGAGGGTGTCGGCGACCCGGTCCTCGCCGTAGAAGAACATCGAGTAGATCCACATCGCCGAGCGGCGCTGCATCTCGCTGAGCGCCTGCCAGCCCTCCTTGTCCTTGGAGAAGTCGATGTCGTAGGCGCTCCAGTTGCCTCCCTCCCAGCGACGGTAGAGATCCTCATAGGTGATGTTCTCCATCAGGCTCTGGGCTGCGACGCTCATCCGACTCTCCTTTTGGTGGTGCCTCCGGCTGCCTGGGGGAGACTACCGACTCCTGGCTGCCCAGCCAGGAATGCACTATGCGATGTCGGCTAGGGCCCTTCCAGGGCAGCGGCGGGGGCGTCGATCTCACGCTTGAGGATCTTGCCCGTGGGTCCCTTGGGCAGCTCGTCGACGAACCAGACCAGCCGCGGGTACTTATAGGCGGCGATGCGCTCCTTGACGTAGGCGCTGACCTCCTCGGGCGCCAGCTCCTCGCCCTCGTGGAGGACGATCGCGGCGCCGATCTCCTCGCCCCACTCGTCGTGGGGGACGCCTACGACGGCCGCTTCGCGGATCTTCGGGTGCTCGTAGAGGACTTCCTCGACCTCGCGCGGGTAGACGTTGTAGCCGCCGCGGATGATCAGGTCCTTCTTGCGGTCGACGATGTAGAAGTAGCCGTCCTCGTCGGTCTTGGCCATGTCGCCGCTGTGGAACCAGCCGCCTCGCATCGCCTCCTCGGTCGCGTCGGGTCGCTGCCAGTAGCCCTTCATGATGTTGTGGCCGCGGATCACGATCTCGCCCACCTCGCCCTGGGGCACGGGCTCGTCGTTCTCATCGACAACACGCATCTCCACACCCTCGATCGGGGTGCCGATCGAGCCGGGCTTGCGCTCCATCTCGGGGTGGTTGGAGGAGGAGACCGGCGAGGTCTCCGACAGTCCGTAGCCCTCGAGCACGATCGCGTCGAATGCCTGCTCGAAGCCGCGCAGCACCTCGACCGGCATCGAGGCGCCTCCGGTGATGCAGTTGCGCAGCGTCGAGGTGTCATAGCTCTCGCGCTCGGGGTGGTGTAAGAGGGCCCCGAACATGGTCGGCACGCCGTAGAAGTGGGTGACGCCATCGCGCTGCATTGTCTCCAGCGCCTCGCCTGGGTCGAATCTGGGAACGAGGGTCAGGCAGGCGCCCACCGCAAGCGACGCGTTCATCGCGACCGTCTGCCCGAAGGAGTGGAAGAGCGGCAGGCCGCCGAAGACGACGTCGCCGGCGGCGATTTCGCTGGTTGTGCGCGAGGAGACGTCGGCGTTGCGGAAGAGGTTGGCGTGGGTCAGCTCGGCGCCCTTCGGTTTGCCGGTGGTCCCCGAGGTGTAGAGGATCACCGCCGTGTCCTGCTCATCGGTGTCGACCAGGCCGGGGGTCGGCTCCAGCTCGGCCAGGGTCGCGGCGAAGGCGGCGGGCTCGACTTCGATCGGCTCGGCGCCCGCGTCGCCGGCGCCGTCGCAGGCCTCGCCGGCGAACCCGTGCCAGGCGAGCAGCAGCTCGGCGCCGGAGTCATCGAGGTAGAAGGCGATCTCGCGTCGCTTCAGCAGCACGTTCATCGGCACCACGACTCCGCCGGCCCGCAGCGCCCCGTAGTAGGCGATCGGGAACTCGGGGACGTTGGGCAGCATCAACCCGACTCGGTCGCCGGGTGTCAGCCCCTTCTCTCTCAGCAAGGTCGCCAGGCGGGCACTGCGGTCATCCAGCTCGGCGTAGGTCAGCTCCACACCACCGAGGCGGATCGCCGGATTGTCCGGGAATCGCTCGGCGCCGGTAGTGAGGATCGAGGCGAGATTCAAAGTCATTCGTGCCGGGGCGAGCATAGCCGCGGGCGGCCCGCATAGGCAAGGCGCGCTTCTCGTGTTCCACTGTTCCTTATCGCCGCTACACGAGGAAAAGGAACAGCGGAACGACCTGGCTTGCGCTTCAATCTCACGTTTTCCAAGGGCGCTGCGTTGTAGGTCATATGAGGCGAGCCGATGTGACTTTTCTGTCCGGCGGGGAACGCTGTGCCGCGTGGAAATAC
>DATCBF010000345.1:0-2490 GCA_036512025.1 Solirubrobacterales bacterium | reverse complement strand
AGGCCGAAGGCCGGCTCCTCGGTTGGCTCGATCACGTGCAAGGAGATCGGGGTCTCCTCAGCCCGAAGCTGAGATACGAGGACCCGCAGCGCGTCCTTGGGATCAGCGGGCATCGAGACGCTTCTCCTCGCGGAGGGAATCGGCAGCCGCTTCGAGGGTGCGGTCGATCGAGGTCTCGTCGTGGGCGAGAGAGACGAACCACGCCTCGAACTGGGCGGGCGGGGGATAGACGCCGCGCTCGAGGAGTGCTCGGCAGAAACGAGCGTGAGCCTCAAGGTCGCAGGCCGCGGCGCCGGCGAAGTCGCGGACCGGCGTCTCGCTGAAGAAGAGGGTGACCAGGCCCGGCGCCGCGGCGACCTGGAGCGGGCGATCGACCGCGAGGGCCCGCAGGCCCGATGAGAGGCGGTCGGTGAGTGAGCCGAGGCGCTCGTACGCGGCGGCGTCGAGCTCGCGGAGCGTCGCCATCCCGGCCGCGACCGCCAGCGGATTGCCCGAAAGGGTGCCGGCCTGGTAGACGTCGCCGGCGGGAGCGATCCACTCCATCAGCTCGCGGGGGCCGGCGTAGGCGGCCGCGGGAAGCCCGCCCCCGATCACCTTGCCGAGGATGGTCAGGTCGGGATTGACTCCGTAGAGCTCCTGGGCGCCACCGCGGGAGAGCCGGAAGCCGGTGATCACCTCATCGAAGATCAGCAGGGCGCCGACCTTGCTTGTCGCCTCGCGCAGGAACTGGAGAAAACCCTCCTCCGGCGGGACGACGCCCATGTTGGCGGCGACCGGCTCGGCCAGCAGAGCGGCGACCTCGTGATCGGCAAAGGCAGCGGTGACCGCCGCGCGGTCGTTCCAGGGCACCACCACCGTGTCGGCAGCCTGGGCGGCGGTCACCCCGGGGGTCGCCGGGATCCCGAGGGTGGCCAGGCCCGAGCCGCCCTCGGCGAGCAACCCGTCGGAGTGGCCATGGTAGGCGCCGGCAAACTTGACGACGATCTCACGCCCGGTCGCCGCGCGGGCGAGACGGACCGCGCTCATCGCCGCCTCGGTCCCGGAGGACGTCATCCGCACCATCTCCGCCGAGGGGACCCGGGCGGCGATCTCCTCGGCCAGCTCGACCTCGGCCTCGGTCGCGGCGCCGTAGCTGGTGCCGCGGGCGGCGGCCTCCTCGACGGCCCGGAGCACCGCCGGGTGAGCGTGGCCGAGAATCAGCGGTCCCCAGGAGCCGACCCAGTCGAGGTAGCGATTGCCGTCGACGTCGATCAGCTCGGCGCCCTCGCCGCGCTCGATGAAGATCGGCTCGCGGCCGATCTGGCGCATGGCGCGGACCGGGCTGTTGACCCCGCCGGGCAGAACTTTCAGGGCGCGCTCGTAGAGCTGCGACGAGCGGTCGCGACTAGGAATGCTCGGCCTCCCAGGCCGCATACTCGTCGGTGAAGTAATGCAGGCGGATCTTCTTGTACTCGGTCGAGGAATAGAGGGTGGCGCGATCGTCGGGTCCCATCCCGCAATCGTCGGCGATCGAGTCGAGGATCGAGTCGCACTCCTCTTTGGAGCGGCCGTGGGCCATCGTGAAGACGCTGTAGGGCCAGTCCGCGTAGGTCGGCCGCTGGTAGCAGTGGGAAATGCCGCGGTAAGAGGCCATCTTCCCCCCCACCTCCATGATCTCCGCCTCCGGGACCTTCCAGACGCCCATCCCGTTGGCGGAGAAGCCGGCGCGACGGTGGTAGAGGATCGCGGCGACGCGACGCAGGATCTTGCGATCGACCATCCCCCCCAGGTGCTCAAGCAGGTCCTCGGTGCTCATGCCCAGATGCTCGGCGGCCTCGTCGTAGGGGCGCTCGACCGCCTTCATCGGCCCCTGCAGGGCACGGATCACGGCGACGTCGGTCTCGTCGTAGGGCTGGGCGTCGAGCTCGCGCGGCGGCGAGGCGTCAACCGCGGCGGCGAGAGCTTCGGTCCCCTTCTCCATCTCCAGGTTCATGTTGATCTTGAACAGGGTCAGGGTCGGCAGCTGCCGCATCGACTCGGCGCCGGCCTCCTTCATCAGGACGTCGAGCGTGCCGGCCAGGCCCAGCTCGGAGTCGGGCGGGGTCGCGATCGTGAACCAGAGGTTGAACTCGTGGGTCCGCAGGTAATTGTGGGAGACGCCGGGATGGGCGTTTACGACCAAAGCGGCGCGCTGCGGGTTGTCGGCATCGACTTTGGCGGCGACCAGCATCGACTCGTAGCCGAGTGCGCGGGTGTCGAAGATCGGCGTGATCTCGCGGATGATCCGCTCGTCCAGCAGGCGCTGGGTGCGGGTGAGGAGATCGGCGAGATCCATCTCCGCCTCGGAGGCGACCAGGGCGAAGGGCTCCGGGTCGAGCGGAAAGTTCGACTGCAGCATGTTCATCAGCCGCTTGTCGGTCTCATCGAGCGGGATCGCAGCGCCGTCCTTGCGGGAGCGGGCCTTGGACTGGGGAACTTTCACTGAAGCCAAGCCGCGGCCTCCTTCGCGTA
>DATCBF010000344.1:0-3620 GCA_036512025.1 Solirubrobacterales bacterium | reverse complement strand
CGGGACGCGACTATTACGAGCGCGTCTACCTGCCGGCGCTGGCGACCGTCGTCGAGGCGGTCGACCCGTGGTCGCTGGTCACGGTCACGCCGCCAAGCGCGACCGAGCGTGACCGGGCGCTGGCCATCGGCCGGGCTAATGTCGAGGCGATCCGTTCCTGTGAGCTGCTCGTCGCCCACCTTGACGGCCAGGAGCCCGACTCGGGCACGGTCGCCGAGCTCGGCTACGGCGCCGGCCTTGGTCTGCGCTGCTACGGGGTGCGCTCCGACATGCGCCAGAGCGGCGAGCCCGGGGTCGCCGTCAACCTCCAGGTCGAGACGTTCGTCCTCGACAGCGGCGGCGCGATGTGCGCCACGCTCGAGGAGTTGGTCGAAACCCTACGCCGCGACGGCTGAGGTGACGAGCGTGGTCTCCGGCGAGATGTACGTGCCGCGGTTCTCGCCGCGGCAGATGGCCGAGATCGCGCCGCGCTCGTCGAAGTCGAAGACGTGGAGCGGCAGCCCGTAGTCGCGCGCGAGCACGATCGCCTGCTGGTCCATGACCCGCAGGTCCCGCTCGAGCACGTCCTTGTAGCCAAGGCTGTCGTAGCGCAGGGCGCCGGGGTCCTTGCGGGGATCGCGGTCGTAGATCCCGTCGGTGCCGTGCTTGGCCAGCAGGATCGCGTCGCAGTTGAGCTCGATCGCGCGCTGCACGGCCGGGTAGTCGGTCGTTACGAAGGGCTGTCCGATGCCGCAGCCGAGCAGCACCATTCGCTTCTGCTCCAGATGGGCGACGGCGCGCAGCCGGATGAAGGGCTCGGCCATGGCCGGCATCGGCAGTGCGGTCATGAGCCGGACGTCGTGCAGGCCGCGGTGCTTGAGCACGCCGCGCAGGAGGATGCCGTTCATCACCGTGCCGAGCATGCCGATGTTGTCGGCTTCGGCGCGCTCGATCGCCCAGTCAGCGGCGACGTTGCCGCGGAAGAAGTTTCCACCGCCGACGACCACCGCCTCCTCGACGCCCAGGTCGCGGGCGGCGATCAGCTGGTCGGCCATATAACCCAGTGACTCGGAATCGAGCCCGAAGTCAGAGGCGCCGGCAAAGGCGCGTCCGCTGAGCTTGACCACCACGCGGCGGTAGCGGAGCGAGGACACGGCGGCAAGCCTAGCGGCTCCGGGCGCATAATCGGATCAGATGACCTCCGGCACACCCGCGCCCCCGCGCGCCCGTCGTTGGACCTCCTTTCAGCCCAATGTGCCCGGACGGGGCATCGTCGCGGGCTACAGCGCGCGCTTCTGGGCGATCGTCCTCACCCTCGGCGTCGTCACCGGCGTGGCCGCGTCTGCCCTGGTCGGCATCCTGCGGCTGGTCGAGCACCTCGCCTACGGGTATCGCAAGGGGGCCTTCCTGGACGGGGTGGCGGCGGCGGCGGGCTGGCGTCACATCCTCGCACTGGAGATCGCGGCGCTTGTGGTCGCCGTCGGGACGCTTGTGCTCGGTCGGTTGCCGACCTCCGGCGGGACAGAGGTCTCCGAGTCGCTGTGGCTCCATGGCGGGCTGCTGGCCTTCATCCCCAGCATCGCGCGAGCGGTCCTGTCGATCGTCACCGTCGGTCTGGGGGTGTCGCTCGGCCGCGAGGCCGCGCCCCAGCTGGCGGGTGCGGCGACGGCAAGCTGGCTGTCGGAGTGGGCCGGGCTGCCCGTCTGGCAGCGCCGTCTGCTCGTGGCCTCGGGCGCCGGGGCGGGCTTTGCCGCCGTCTACAACGTGCCGCTGGGCGGAGCGCTGTTCGCGCTCGAGGTCCTGCTCGGAACGGTTGCTCTGCCGCTCGTCCTGCCGGCGCTGGCCACCTCAGTGACCGCAACCGCCGTGGCGTGGATCTTCCTCGGCACCGGCCCCACGTACAACCTGCCGCGCTACGCACTGCATCCCTCGCAGATGGCGTGGGCGGTCGTGGCGGGCCCGATCATCGGCGTGGCGGCGATCGCCTGGGTGCGGATCGTCCAGCGGGCGGCAGCGCTGCGACCTCACGGGTGGGGTCGGCTCCTCGCTCCCGTCGTCGTCTTCGGGATCCTCGGTGTCGTCTCCATCCGCTACCCGCAGCTGTTGGGCAACGGGAAGGGGATCGTCCAGCTCGAGGCACTGGGCTCACTCTCCCTCGGGACGCTCTGCGTCCTGTTGGTCCTCAAGCCGCTGGCAACCGCCGGCTGCCTCGGAGCCGGTTCGCCGGGCGGGCTGTTCACGCCCACGCTCACGATCGGCGTCCTGTTGGCGGGAGTCCTCGGCACGGGGTGGAGCCATCTGTGGCCCGGCTCCCCGATCGGCACCTATGCCGTGATCGGCGGCGGCGCCTTCCTGGCCGCGGCGATGCAGGGACCGTTGTCGGCCGTCGTGCTCGTGCTCGAGCTGACGCGAACCTTCGATTCGCTGATGGCTCCGACCCTCGTTGCCGTCATCGAGGCGACGATCGTCGCCCGTCGCCTCGGTGCCCCCTCGATCTACTCGGCCCGCCTGCGCCCCGACCCGGATGCCCTGTCGGCCCGCTCGGCGGGCGCGGCGGCGATCAACGCCCTGGACCGGATGGGCGTGCTGCCCCCCGACGACGAGGGACCGTCCCCGAAATGACAAAACGCCGGCCGCGGAACCCGCGGCCGGCGCTTTGACAAAGACTCTGCAGTGGGCTTATGCCGCCCGGCGAAGCTCCTCGAGACTCGAGGTCTTGGCCAGCCGGTTCAGGCCCTGCTGCTCCAACTCGCGGGCCTTGCTCATCGGGATTCCGAGCTCGATCCCCGTCTGGCGGAGATTGAGCGGCTCGGCTCCGGCGAGGCCGAAGCGAAGCGAGATGACGTTGCGCTCAGGCTCGGGCAGCTCAGCGACAGCGCCGCTGATGATGCCCACGCGCTCGGCCTCCTCGACCTCCTCGACCGGTTCGGGCCGATCCGACGCCAGCAGGTCACCGAAAGCGGTCTCGCCGTCCTCGCCAACCGGCTGATCGAGGCTTGTCAGGCCGCGGGTCAGCTCGCGCAGCTCCGCCACCTCCTCGACATCGATCTTGGCCTCGGCCGCGATCTCCTCGTCGGTGGGCTCACGTCCCAGCTTGGTGCTGAGGTCGGACTCGACCTTGCGCACCTTGGTCTGACGCTGGGCGACGTGCACCGGGAGGCGGATCGTCCGTCCATGGTTCTGCAGGCCGCGCTGCAATGCCTGCCGGATCCACAGCGTGCCGTAGGTGGAGAACTTGAAGCCTCGCCGCCAGTCGAACTTCTCGACCGCGCGGATCAGACCAAGCATCCCCTCCTGGACCAGGTCCTCCATCGGAAGGCCATGGCCCTGATACCGGCGCGCCTGCGAGACGACCAGTCGGAGGTTGGAGTTGATCATCCGCTCCTTGGCCTCCAGGTCGCCGCGCTCGATGCGCTGCGCCAGATCGATCTCCTCGTCAGCGGTCAGCAGCGCGTGCGCGCGTGCCGCCCGCAGGAAGAGGTCGAGCGAGTTCTCTGTCATGGCGCCACTCGTGGCGCCGGCCGCGCGTGCCTCGGCCGCCGTCTGGCGGCGTGCGCCAGTGGTAGCCGGGCGACGGCGGGGCGTGCGCCTGCTGGACGGTGCGGATGCCTGCGTGGCATGCTCGCCCCGCGTCCGCGTGC
>DATCBF010000343.1:0-4642 GCA_036512025.1 Solirubrobacterales bacterium | reverse complement strand
TCGCCTGCGGAACCTTGGTCACTGCTGCGATGGCGCTGATGTCGTTCGCAACGGCGGTCTACGCCGTCGCCTTGGCGTTCGAGGCGTCCGGCCTGGCCAGCGCCGGCAACGGCCCTTTCGGTCTCTTGAGCGTGGGCCTCTCGATTGGCTTCCAGCTGGTGGTGATGGCCGCCGCGACGGGACTGGCAGTGGTCAGCCTGCGCCGCGGCTGGTCGGCGATCGGGGCGGGCGGCGAAGTCGCCGGATAGCCGCTTCGACCCCGGTCCAGGCGCCCAGCGCCAGTAACACAAGTAGCGCCGCGAAGCCGACGATGCCAATTCCAGCGGCGAGGGCGATCGCGGCGAGGGCGAGGGCGAGGGCGATCAGCAGGTCGGCCAGCAGCGCCCGCCGGGCGGCGGCGCCCGGGGAGATCTCGCGGGGCAGCCTCACCATCTTTCCCCGGGGCGCAGGTAGACGGCGAAGAAATCCCGTTCATCGGGGGTCAGATAGCGTTCCGGCGGCCGGTACATTTCCGGCAGCAGGTTGCTCGGGGAGCCGGCGCCGGGGTGGCGGTAGCTGATGAAGCTGGTCCAGTCTTCGTTGATGTCGAGCTCCAGCGCCCGCACCGCGCCGGCCCGCCGCAGCACCTTCGCCAGCGATTCGACGGTCTGGTAGTTGGCGGCGGCGTAGAGCAGGTTGCCGTGGGCGTCGACGCCGATCCCGGAGCGCCAAACGCGCACCGCGTTGTTGACGGTTTCCCCCCATGCGGGACCGTCGCTGAGATTGGGGTTGAGCCTGCCTTCGTCGATGATCGGCGGCAGGTTCTGCTTCGCGAACCAGACGTTCGCGGGCGCGCCCGCGCCGCTCTCCCACTTGACGATGTCGACCCGCCCGTCGCGGTACTCGACCACAGTCGCGATGCCGTTCACCATCGCTTCGACGACCTTGCCGCGGTAGATCAGGCCGGCGTTGGAGGTTTCCAGCGGGAAGCCGCCGTTGAAGGTCGCGACCACCCGCCGCCGCATCCCCTGGGGCACCTCGGCGGGGCCGCGGTGGGTCAGCGGCGGCGGTGGCTCGGCCAGGCCGGGGACATAGGCGAGCGTCGTCCGCGAGGAGTCGATCCAGGCGACCCCGGCGACGAACTGCGGGTATTCGGGATCGCTGCGGAAGCTGGTCAGCAGCACCGGCGGGCGCGGCCCGGCGTTCGCCGCGGCCTTCTTCCAGACTCCCTCGCCCGGCAGCGCCGGGTGGATCAGCGGCACCACGTTCGGCGGCCGGTAGCCAGCTTCGACCGCGCCCTGGCCGCTTCCGCCCGCCGCCGCGATCCCCACCTGCGGCAGCGAGCGCAGAGGTGCCCCGCCCTTCGACGGCGCGGTTAGGGTGTAGTACTCGTTCTCGATTTCGGAGACAAGCGAGTTGCCGCCGTTCTGGCGCAGCCACTCGACGCTGGTGACGCCGAGGCCGACGTTGCGCGGGGCGCTGAGGGCGTTGACCCAGGAGACGCCAGCGGGGACCAGGCAGATGCAGCAGGCGAGCAGGAGAACCCGTCGGGCCCGGCGCCAGGGCGGCAGCCGGCCGGCCTGGCGCGCGCGCCGAGTCGGTCCCATCTGCTCCTCCTCGCCTAGCTGCCCGAAGTCGAAACGAGAGCGCTCATCTCGCCGGGCTCGGGGTGGAGCGTCGATCCGGGCGAAGCCCTGGGTCGCCGTCGCCCTCTCTCGCCGAGTCGCTGTCCGCCATCCGCCCCAGCCAACGCAGGGTGAGGAGCAGGGCGGCGGGGATGACCAGGGCGCCGCTGATCGCCAGGAACCAGATCTGCGCCGAGTCGCTGCCGGCGCCGATCGTGTGGACGATCGCCGCCAGCCAGAAGACCGCGGTCAGCCGGTGCAGCCGGCGCCAGCGGGCGGCACCGATGCGGTCGCGGAAGTAGTAGGAGACGCCCAGTACCGCCAGGCCGTAGCCGGCGATGATCCCGATCCCGGTCCAGATCGGTCGGTAGGCGCCGACGAACGGGATGGTGATGCCGGCCAGGCCCGGATTGAGGAAGGCGTCGCCGAGCAGGGATATTCCGTGAATCGCGACCATCGCCAGGGTGGTCAACGAAAGTGCCTCGTGAATCGCTCGCAGGTCGCGCTTGTTGGCGCCCTTGCGTTTGGAGCTCATCATCAACCCGACAGCGACGCTGGCGCTGGCCAGGAGCAGGGCGGCGCCACCGGCGGCCCGGCTGGTGATCCAGAACAGGTGGGGGGCGACGTTCATGCCGCCGCGGCGGATTCGCTGAGCGCCTGCCTGGCGGCGATGACCTCGACCGCTTTGTCGTCGCGGACGACGACGCCGCCGTGGGGGAGCCAGTCCTCTGCGCGCTCTGGCCCGACCAGCAGGGCGGCCTTGGCGTAGACCTCGGCCAGCAACCCCGAGGGGGCCAGCGCCGTTGCCTGGACGATCCCGGTGAAGGCCGGCTCGCCACTGCGCGGATCGAGGATGTGGTGGGCGGCACCGCCGGCATCGATCCAGCAGCGACGGCCGATGCCACTCGTCGCGACCGCTCCGTCGCGTAGCGCCAGCTCGTGGATCGGGCCGCTGCCAAAGGGGTCGTCAACCAGTACCCGTCGCTCCTGTCCGGCGCTGCCGCCGATGCGGATGTCGCCGCAGCAGTCGACCGCGTAGGTCCGGTTGTCACGAAGCTGGTCGCCAACGAGGTCGGCAATCAGGCCCTTGGCGATGCCGCCGCTGTCGATCTTTATCCCCGGCGGGCGGATCACCGTCGCGTCCGCCTCGGAGATCCCGATCGCCCGCCAGAGGCGGTCGGGATGCGGCTGCGCCGGTGCGCGGTCAGCCTGGCTCGCGAGTGCAGCCTCGAGGGTGATCGGCGGATCGCCCTCGAGCGAGCGCCGGTAGCCGGCGCGCTCGATGGCGTCGACCAGCGTGCCGTCGACCAGGCCGCCGCTGTGCGAGCCGGCCTGCGCCACGGCGTCGGCCAAGGCCAGCATCAGCGGTGACGCCGGCACCTCCGAGCGGGGATCCCGGTTGAGGCGGCTCAACTCGCTTTCGGCATTGAAACGCGAGAGCCGATAGTGGGCGTCGAGCAGCTGTTCCCGCGCCAGGTCGGCGGCCTCCTCGCTGGCCGCCGTGTTGGTAGCGCGGACGTGGATCGTAGCGGTGCCGCCGAAGCAGTCGAAGCGGCGATGCGCTTCGCCGATCACGATTGGCTGGTGATGACGGGAGCGGGTTCTTCTTCGACGAATTCTTCTTCAACCGGTTCGGCTTCGACTTCTTCTTCGCTGAATTCTTCTTCCGGTTCGACGAATTCTTCTTCGGCCGGTTCTTCGGAGAGCTGTTCGACTTCGGGTTCCCCGGCTTCGCTCGTTTCGAGTTCTTCGGAGTCCGTGCTTGCGTCGCTTTCCACCGCCGGCCTTGCCGCGTGGCGGTGCCGGTGCTGCTTGCCCTTAGCGATCGTCGAGGAGGAATCGCCGAGTACCGGATCGTTGCCGGTTGCCATCTGGACGAAGACGATCCCCCATAGGAGAGCGAAGCAGACCAACGAGATCGCGACCACGCGACCACGCAGTTCTCCGGCTTTCTGCCGCTGTGCGCTGCGTCGATGCTCGGCATTGCGCTTTCGTTCCTGATTTTCGATCGGATCCATGATCAGACCTTCAACGGGAGCTGAAAATGCCTGCTAAAAACAGGCTGAGAGTTCTCTTAGAACCACGGGCCGGCGGCTGAATACGTGACCAGCGCCAGCGCCACGCCGATCAGAATTGCCAGGCCGAGCGTCATCGTGCGGACGCCCGCACCGGCCAGCCGGGCCTCGCGCGGGCCGCTGCGCCGCCAATCCGGAAATGCCAGCGCCGGCACCTCGAGGACGTGGCCAAGCACGTGGATCGTCATCAGCGCCACCCAGGCGATGAAGCTGAGCTTGTGAGCAAAGATCAGGGTGTTGCTCGGCGGTCCGGCGACCAGCAGGGCGACTCCGGTTCCGAATAACGCCACAGTCGTCAGCACGACGCCCGGTGCCAGTACCCGCAAGGCCAGGTTCGGCGGTCCCTTGCGGACATAGTCGGGGTTGCCCGAGTAGTAGCGGGCAAAGCGGTAGCCAGTGCTGCCGAGCTTGAGCAGGACGGGCGGGATCAGCAGCATGCCGATGAAGATGTGCGGGCCCAGCAGCTGGCCGATGAGCGGGATCGTCGCTCCCTCGGCCGCGAGCAGCACCAGCAGCGCCGCGGCGGCTGCGGCGGTCAGGCGGGCGTTGCCGGCTACGCCCGGGCTCGTCTGCAGCTCGTTCGATCGATACACGGGGCGGGATGCTGGGCCCGCCCGCTGTGTCGAAGCTAAGGGTCCGGTGAGAGATCTCTTATTGTCGGCCTGAAGCCGGGCAACAGGAAGCTGACCCTGGCGCCCCCGAGTGGCGAGTCCTCGACCCAGATCCGGCCGCCATGGGCGAGCACGATCGAGCGCGCGATCCCGAGCCCGAGCCCGCTGCCGCCCGAGACCCGGTCCCGCGAGGGCTGGCTGCGATGGAAGCGGTCGAAGACGCGCTCGCGCTCGGCAGCCGGGATTCCCGAGCCGTCGTCGTCGACCCGGGCCGAGAGGGAGACCCGCCCGCCCGGCCCGGCGTGGCGGCGGGCGTTGCCGAGCAGGTTGCGGACCACCTGGGCGATCAGGT
>DATCBF010000342.1:0-4933 GCA_036512025.1 Solirubrobacterales bacterium | reverse complement strand
TCGTCTCTTTGGCGAGGCGATTAGACACGGACTCAGCCTACCCAGGAGAGGGCAGTTTCATTTTTGGTAGGTCCCTGTCACCGATAGTTGCATCGGCTCGGGCGTTTGGACAACTGGTGACGTCGTGGAAACCGTGAGGCTCTACCTTCTCGGCGTGGGCAAAGAACGATCCGATGCGTCACCCGAAGCTCTCGACGCGGTCTTGAACAAGCTCAGCCCGCCGGATCGCGAGGTCATCGCCAAGGCGCTGTCGGACGCGGCGAAGACCGAGGCGGAACTGCGCTACATCGCCGATCACGACGCCCTCACAGGCCTGCTCGACCGCCGCCGCTTCCGTTCTGAGCTCGACCAGTACGTCTCCTTCACCGCCCGCTACGGCGGCCAGGGGGCGGTGATGATCATCGACATCGACGGCCTCAAGGCGATCAACGACACGATGGGCCATCACGCCGGCGACAATCTGATCCGGCGCATCGCCGGAATCCTGCGCGAGCGGGTGCGCAACACCGACAACGTCGCCCGCCTCTCTGGCGATGAGTTCGCTGTCCTGATGCCGCAGACCGACACCGCGGGGGCATTGCAGCTGGGAGAGGATCTGCGGGCCCAGGTCGCCGAGGACATCGCCCCCGGGTCGGATGCCGAAAGCTCGACGATCAGCGTCGGGATCACGATGTTCGGCGCCGAGGGGAAAGTCAACTCCGAGGCTGTGCTCGTCGCCGCCGACCAGGCGATGTACCGGGCCAAGGAGGAGGGTCGCAACCAGATTTCGCTGTTTCAGGACCCAAAAGAACCGGAGCGCCTGCAGCGCCGCCGGCAGACGACCTCCGCCCGGATCCGCGACGCCCTCACCCACGACCGCCTCAGCCTCCACAGCCAGCCGATTCGCAGTCTCGCCTCGGGCGGGATCGAGCGCTACGAGCTGTTGCTGCGGATGACCGGCGAGAATGGCGAGCTCCTGCCCGCCGCCTCCTTTATCGAGGCCGCCGAGCGAGCGGGGATGGTCCAGGAGCTGGACCGCTGGGTCGTCGCCCGCGCCCTGGAGATGCTGGGCCGCCGCGAGCAGGCCGGTACGCCGATCTCTTTGCACGTCAACCTCTCCGGCGCCTCGCTGGTCGACGTGTCGGTGCTCGAGTTCATCGAACGGCGCCTCGACGAGGGCGATGCCGATCCGGCTCGCTGCACCTTCGAGATCACCGAGACCACACGTGTCAACGACTACGGCGCCGCCGCCGGCTTCGCCGACAAACTGACCGAGTTCGGCTGTCAGGTCGCGATCGACGACTACGGGGCCGGGTTCGGGCCGTTCCACTATCTGCGCCAGATCCCCTTTGACCTGATCAAGATCGACGGTGCTTTCATTCGCGACATGCCGAACAGCGACGCCGACCAGCTCACGGTCCAGGCGATCGTCCAGATCGCCCGCGGCCTCGGCAAGACGACGATCGCCGAGTACGTCCAGGACGACACGACGACGCAGATGCTGCGCGAATACGGCGTCGACATGGCCCAGGGCTTCCACCTCGGCCGCCCGGTCTCGATCGACGAGGCGCTTCCCGAATAAACCGGCGCTCAGCGCCGCAGCCGTCGCGTCGCGCGCGTCTTCAGGTTGAGCGCGGCGGTCATCGCCCGCTCGGGAAGCGAGCCCTGCGGCGGTAGGGCGCCAAGCTGTCGTGCCATCTCGGCGCCGTTCATGTAGGCGTCGTTGCGCCGGATCAGGCCGTCGCGCACGGTCAGCACGTCGCAACCCTGGATATCGACCCGGGCGCCGGTGGGGTCCAGGCCTTCGAACGACGCCGAGCCGTTGAAGCTGCCGGTGGAGCGCCAGTGCACAGCCACCTTCTCGCCGCTGGCCATCACGTCGAGGACCTCGAAGCTGTAGTCCGGGAAGGAGACGAAGAGGTCGCCGAACCAGGCGCGGAGATCGTCGGGCACGCGCATCTCGACCAGGCCGTGAATCACGTCAAGGGCGCCCGGCTCCCAGAATGACGCCATCGCCTCGACGTCGCGTTTGGCGACGGCTTCGAAATAGCCCCTGGCGACGGAGGCGGGGTCGGTCTGCCCGGCGTTGATGGCCACCCGGTGAGGCTACTCCAGCCCACTTGGCCTAGCTCGCGCGCAGCTCCGCCCGTTTGATCTTGCCGCTGCTGGTCTTCGGCAGCTCCGCGGCGAACTCGACGATGCGGGGGTACTTGTAGGGGGCGGTCTGGGCTTTGACGTGCTCCTGCAGCTGGGCGGCGAGAGCCTCGGACGGCGCCTGGCCGTCGTGGAGGACGACGATTGCCCGCACCACCGAGCCACGGTCGGGGTCCGGCGCCGCCACGGCCGCCGCCTCGGCGACGGCAGGGTGGGAGACCAG
Source organism: Solirubrobacterales bacterium (assembly GCA_036512025.1). Taxonomy (GTDB): domain Bacteria; phylum Actinomycetota; class Thermoleophilia; order Solirubrobacterales; family 70-9; genus DATCBF01. The sequence continues at coordinate 2,577 of DATCBF010000342.1, read as the reverse complement.
GGCCGACTCGACTTCGAAGGGCCCGATCCGGTAGCCGGAAGAGAGGATCAGGTCGTCGTTTCGGCCCTCGAACCAGAGATAGCCGTCTTCGTCCTCGCGGACGCGGTCGCCGGTCGGCCACCATTCGCCCTCGAAGCGGGCGCCGTCGAGATAGTGGTCGAAAAAGGTGGGGGAGGTCTCGGCCCGCAGCTGCAGCTCTCCCTCGACGAGGCGGGTCTCGATCCCCGGCAACGGCCTGCCCATCGAGCCGTCGCGGGCGGGGTCGTCCTCATCCGGGCGCATGCCGCTGACGGCGCCGGTCTCGGTCTGGCCATAACCGTCGCCGACCGGGAGTCCCAGGCGCTCGCGAAAGAGGCGGATCACCTCGGGCTCCATCGGCTCGCCGGCCGAGACCAGGCGGCGCAGCGAGGGGATCGGCGCCAGATCGCCGTGCTTGGCGAGCATCCGGTACTCGGTCGGCGCCTGGCAGAGCACGTTGACGCCGAGCTCCTGGCAGAGCCGGAGCCGCTCCGGCGGGTCGAAGCGACCGTCGTGCAGGACCGCGACCGCGCCGCCGAGCCAGGGAGCGATGAAGGCGTTGCGGGCCGACTTCGCCCAGCCCGGCGCCGCCGTGGACCAGGCGACATCACCCTTGCCGGCGCCGAACCAGTGCTTGGCCTGGAGCCGCTGCCCGGTCAGGTAGCGCTGTGGGTAGACGACGCCCCTCGGATCGCCGGTGGTGCCGGAGGTGAAGACAATCGCCGCCGGATCGCCCGGATCGAGCCGCTCGAGGGCGGCCGGCGTCTCCTGGGCCAGATCCTCGTCGAGGATGCGCGCGACCTCCTCGAGGTCCATATAGGGGATGCCGTCGGGCAGCTCGCCGAGATAGCGGGCCTCGCCAACCGCCAGCTTCGTGCCGGAGGCCCGCGCCCGCAGCTCCAGGTCCTTGCGTCGCAGCTGCGGGTTGCACGGCAGCGCCACCGCCCCCATCCGCCAGCAGGCAAGCAGCGTCAGCACCCACTCGACCCGGCTGCCGATCAGGGTCATGACGACGTCGCCGCGCTGGACGCCGCGAGCGGCGAAGGCGCCCGAGAGGCCGGCCGAGCGCGCGAACAGCTCGCCGAAGTGGTGGGCCCGGCGACCGCCCTCGGCATCGACCTCGATCAGCGCCAGCCGCGCGGCGGGGAAGCGTTCGACTACATCCTCAATGAAGTTCACGAGCGGCAGTCTGTCGGAACTCGCCGCCGCCCGTGACACCGTCCTATCTCAGTTCGGCAGAGCTCTTGCCGAGCAGCTGGCGGGCGACGATCAACAGCTGGATCTGCTGGGTGCCCTCGAAGATGTCGAGGATCTTCGCGTCGCGGGCCCACTTCTCGAGCAGCTCGCCCTCGCCGTAACCGACGCTTCCGCAGAGCTCGACGCAGCCGAGGGCGACGTCGACGCAGGTGCGCCCGGCCTTTGCCTTCGCCATCGAGGCCTGGAGTGAGTTCGGCTTGCCGTTGTCGGCCATCCAAGCGGCCTGCAGGGTCAGCAGCCAGGCGGCCTCGTAGTCGGCCTCCATCTCGAGGAAGCGGGCCGCCGCGGCGTGCTGGCAGAGGGCCGGAGTCGAGTAGTCGACCTTGACCCCGGCTTTGGCGAGGCGCTTGCGGGTCTCCTCGAGCGAGGCGCGGGCGACGCCGACCGCCATCGCCGCCACCAGCGGCCGCGTGTTGTCGAACGTCTGCATGGCGCCGCCGAAGCCCTTCTTGTCCTCGACGTCGGCGCTGCCCAGCAGCGCCTCCTTCGGCACCCGGCAGTCCTGCAGGGTGAAGTTGGCGGTGTCGGAGGCGCGGATCCCGAGCTTGTGCTCGAGCCGGTCGAGCTTGAGGCCAGGATTGTCGCGCTCGACGATGAACGACTTGATCGCCGCTCGTCCCAGCGAGCGGTCGAGCGTCGCCCAGACCACGATCAGGTCGGCGCGGTCGCCCGAGGTGACGAAGATCTTCTCGCCGTTGAGGACGTACTCGTCGCCGTCCAGCTCCGCGGTGGTGCGGATCGAGGCCGAGTCCGAGCCGGCTTCCGGCTCGGTGATCGCCATCGCCGCCCACTTGCCGCCGTAGCGCTTCAGCTGCTCCTCGGTCGCGACAGACGCGATCGCGGAGTTGCCGAGGCCCTGGCGCGGCATCGAGAGCAGCAGGCCGACGTCGCCCCAGCAGAGCTCGATGATGCCGAGCACGGTGGAGAGGTTGGAGCCGTTGCGGTTCTCGGCATTGCCGTCGCTCTCCTCGCGCCGTACGCCGGCCGCCCCGGCGCCGCCGATGTCGGAGCCCTCGTTCATGCCGTCGATCAGCGAGGCCAGCATGTCGAGCTCTTTCGGGTACTCGTGCTCGGCCTCGTCGTACTTGCGAGAGATCGGTCGGAAGACCTCGGTCGCGACCTGGTTGGCCTGGCTCGCCAGGGGCTTGAACTTCTTGGGTATCTCGAGATTGATCATCGTTGCCTTTCGCTTCGAGTCTCGGCGGTCGCCTAGACGAGCAGGGCGCCCTCCATGACGCCCGCTGCTCGCAGGTCTCGGTACCAGCGCTCGACCGGGTGCTCCTTGACGAAGCCGTGGCCGCC
>DATCBF010000341.1:0-5267 GCA_036512025.1 Solirubrobacterales bacterium | reverse complement strand
CGCGCCCCAATTCCTCGCGGGAGCCGATCAGGTACTGCATGCGCCCGGTCATGCCGTGCGCATTGAGGAAGGCGGCGACGGTCTTCGGAGTGTCTCCTCTCGGATCGGTGGACACGGCAATTATCTGGAGCCCCTTCGCTTTCGAGCCGAGTAGCGCCTGGGCGGTTTTCAGATGACTGACGATCAGCGGGCAAACGTCGGGACAGTGCGTGTAGATGAAGGTGACGAGGACCGCCTTGCCGCGATATTCCCGGAGGTCGACGGAGCGGCCCAGGGAGTCACGCAGGGCAAGTGGCGCCGCCGTCTCGGGCGGTGTCGCTTCTCCCCCCGAGTACTTGCCGCTGTCCGTCGCTGCGGGGCTCCCGGCAACCCCCTGCTGCGCTGTAGCGCTGCTGCCGCTGCTTGCGCCGCAACCGGCGGCGGCCAAAGCAAGCACCGCCACAGCTACGAGGAGGGCGGCGATCGAGCGAGAGCGAGTCGCGATGGAGCGCAATCGAGTCATAGGCAGGAGTGCCGGTTCAGCGAGTCCCTGGCAGGCACAAGAGCATACGCGCGGAGTCTCGGCGGGGTTCACGCCACTCAAGGAGGATGAGCAGCCCGCCACAAGCGAGGTAGCGCAAAGCACGCCCGACTGGATTCGAACCAGTGACCTTTGGTTTCGTAGGCCACCCAGCGCCCGCATGGCAGAGCCGTTGCGGCATTTTTGTGCGAATTCCGCGACTTGACAGGTGCGGTCGTTTGACCGAAGGTCAGCGCAAAGCCGTGACAGCTACCAGCGCGCCGACTCCTCATCGCCATCCCTGCGCCTCCAGACTGCCGCGACCCAATCGACGCCTCCCCCGAGCGCATGCCCGAGCATCAGGATCAGCGCAATCATGAAGAAGACGAAGACTCCGGGCGGCGAAAGCAGCGGCTCAGCCGCCCAATCGTCGCTGGTCCCCACGAAGCCACTGACTTCCAGGTAGCCAAGGGCAACCAGCGGCCCCACGAGCGACAGGAGCATCCACCAGCTGCGGACGTAGGCCCCAATGCCCACGCCAAGCGCGAGCACGCAGATTGCCGCAGTCGTAGTGTGGAGGACGCCCGTTCCCTTATAGGACCCGTAGATCCAGACACCGGAGATCACCGCGTACAGAGCGGTAGCCACAAGTCGCCTGCGCATTCTAGGGTCGTCGGCCATCCCCGGGCTACCCGCGAACTCGGGGGCGGCGGTCGCATCCTCTTCCGCCTTCCCGAGAGGGATTCGAGACGTCTCTGAGGGATCAGGCTCCGGCGGGGACACGGCCATCTCCGAGAATTCGGTGAAGGAAGCTGTCAGGCACGCCACTCCACTTCTCCACCTCGCGCCTGCGATAGATCACGAGGTCAATCGCAACATCGAGCCCTCGTAGTTCCTTACGGAGCCGCCGTACTCCTCCCCATGCCGAGCAAAGTCCGGCTCGATCACGAGCAGGTCCAAGTCGCTATCCGGCCGAGCCTCGCCCCCGAGCGCGAGAGCCAAAAGAATGATGTCCGCGTCTGGAGCGGCTGCAGTGAGCCGGCGCCCAGCTTCCTCGGTCATTGCCATAGCCTCCAATCGTAGTTGCCGCTCGCGACAGCCGCCCGCCTTGAGCGCTCTAGGGCCTCTTATTTCATCTCCGTCTCAAACCCGCGGAAACGCACCCGACTGGATTCGAACCAGTGACCTTCGGTTTCGTAGACCGAGCCCGGAGATCGGCTGGGATACGTGGGGCACGGCTTTAGGGGAATTCGCGAGATCGAGATCGGCTGGACGCGGCTGGAGTCTGTAAGGCTTCTTGCCCCAGCGGAGCCAGCTTTGCTTCGACATCTAGGTGCGCCGATAGCTGTCGGATCTCGCGCAACCCAAAAGCGGTCGTCCTGTCATCGGTGAGAACCGGGACGTGAGCACTGGCGCCCCTTTCCATGCCGGCGGACGCTAGGCTGCGCGAGTGCCAGATTCAACACTGCCGCTAACCGGAGGATGCATGTGCGGCAACGTCCGCTTCGAGGTCTCCGAGCCACTGCTCGGTGCCCTCTTCTGCCACTGCAAGCGCTGCCAGCGGCGCACCGGCACGGGAGTGTCAACGACCGCCCTGACCGCTCCAGGTTCCTATCGAACCGTCTCCGGCGAGGACCTGATTCGCTCGTGGGACCCTGGCGACGGCGGTTACGTCAAGGCCTTTTGCTCCAAATGCGGAAGCCAGCTATTCACCAACCACCCCGACAACCCCGAACTGCTGGCGATCCGCATGGGCGCCCTTGACGAGGACCCCGGCATCCGCCCGAGTGCACACCAGTTCACGAACTACGCTGCGCCATGGGCGCCGGTCCCGGATGACGGCTTGCCGATGTTTCCGGAGCGGATCCATCCTGGCGCCTCGCCGCCAGATTCCTAGAGTCAATCGGCCGGCGGTGGGTGGGTCTACGCGTCAAATAATTCTGTGTGAGAATCAGGGCATCCCGGGCTTGATCTTGCACCGGGTGAGTAGTCGCTTTCGCGCAAAGGAGGTGCGCGGCGTCAACGACTCGCTCGTTGGTCGGCCACGACTACACTGATCTTTGTGACTCAACGGGCTGCGGGCGGCCGCGGTGCTGACGCGAGTTTTTATCTGGGTCGGACTCGCCCCTATTCGTCTACTTGGCTCTAGAGCCAATTCAGAACTCCAGCTAGGAACGCGCCCGACTGGATTCGAACCAGTGACAATGGAGACGGGGCGATCCGGCGAGCGTCCGCCTTGACAATGGTGGACAAGCTCTCGTAAGCTCATTGGACATATCGTCGCTATTCAGTCGGCGAGCTTGTCCACGTATAGGGGGAGGTTTGTACGCGGATGGGGCACGCGGAGATCCCTGGCTCTGCATGGGGCGTGCCTGTCATATGGGTCAGCGTAATTGTCTTCATGCGCACCTTGTCGAGCAGAGCGAGAAGGTGAGTGCGCAGGAAAGACAATGCGGGGATCAGATAGAGGACAGAGGCAAGGCGCGGAGCGACTGACCGTCTACCCGGGCGGTGGAGATCGCGATGGCGGTGGGCGAGCCTACGTCAGGGACGACTTTTCACCCCCTGCCTCGATCGCAATCCCCGTCGAGGACTACCAGGCGGTGCGAATCGCCGACCTGAAGCGCATCAGGGACCGGATGGCGGAAGCGCCGAGGGAAACCGTCGGCTGGGCGGCGACGGCCTGGGGCTTCGTCAGCCTCGCCGGAGGAGCGGCGACAACGGCGGTGGCGCTCGACCCCAACGCGGCCGTCCCACCCTTCGCCCTATGGCTGGTGGCCGCCGGCCTCCTGGTAGTAGCCCTCATCTGCGGCCTCGCACACTTCTCGGTCAATGAAGAGCGGCGCCGGACCAAAGACGACCTTATCGCCGACATGGACGAAACGGTCGCCCACCTAGAGGCGGCAAAGAGGCCACGGGAAGCACGCTGATCCAACCAAGCAACAGTGCAGCTTGCCGCTGTCACAAGGGCCTTCCAATCCCCGGCCCAAGGTACTGGAAGCCCAAGAGAACCGGGCGCTAACCGAGACTATTTCCAAGGTCACGGCGGGGCCTGGCTTGGAGACCGTGAGGGTGGAGCCAGAGCGGTGTTGATCGAGAAACCCCAGCAGAAACCTTACTCCGCAGAGAGTAAGGCGGAGGCCAGCACCCCGCCACCGATCCGACCCCCGGCTCCTGACGGAGCCGGTTTGACGTCACCCCGAGCCGGGCGCAGCGCTCTCGCCCGGCTCGGGGGAAGTTGGGGCGGGAAGCCGGCCGGCAGCCCCGGCGGCGCCCACCCCACTCCAGCTACGAGACAGCTCCGAATCCGCACCCTCCCGGTGCATCGCGCCAAATAAGACGCGCAGCTCTCCGGCGCCTCCGAGGCGAGACGCAGATCACCGCTTTCGTCAGACAGAGGGGGCTGGATCTTGGCGTAGGGCTCATTCCGTGTTGCCGGTGTTCGCTTTCACGCAGATCGCCCACACTGTGAACGTGCGCGCGGTCGCGGTGAAGTTGTCCACAAACCCGTTCCAGCCGGTCGCCGGCTTTTTGGTGCCGGCGCCGAAGGTCGGCTGGGACTCGTTGATCTCCACGCCGGCGCCCGACGTGGTAAACCCACCGCCGACAGCCGAGGTGCCGGTCGGACACGTCACCGATCCCGCGGTATCCGACGGGTTGTTCACAGTTCCCCCACCCACCGGTGAGACGATGCTCGCGCTCTGCACGTACGTCACCTTCGCCAGCGCGGTGGCATTTTCCGCGGTGGTTGCGTTCGTCGCGTTCGTGGCGTTGTCCGCGGTGGTTGCGTGTGTGGCGTTGTCCGCGGTGGTCGCATGCGTCGCATTCGGAACAGTGAGGCCGGTGGGGTTGATCTTGCTGGCGGTGACCGCACCGTTCTTGATCTTGCTGGCGGTGACAGCTTCTTTCTTGAGCTGCTTGGCGCCGACGCTGTTTTTCGGCAGCACCTGGGTGGCGGCGAAGGCGGTGGCGCCTCCGAGGACGAGGAATACAGCGATTGACGACATCACGTTCGCGTACGTCAGCCGCTTGCGGATCTGGTTCACGGGATCTCCTTAAATTTGGGAACGAGGAACGAGTCGAACTGACTCTTTCACGTTGCTCTCCGGAAAAAAAGGGCACGGACGTTCGACCAAGCCCCAAAAGACGACCAGCCGCACTGATGCTAGTTCTGGAGACCGGGCTCGGCGGAGTGGAAGTCGCCTCCGCACTTGCCCCAGACGCCTCGGTCTGAGCGCTCGCGAAATCGGCCTGAGCCCGCGCTACGTCCTTGAGTGCCCTCTTCTCGGCATTGCTTGCCATCGCCCGAGAGCCTATTCGCCCCACCCGAGGGAGCCAGACCCTCCGGAACCGCCCGGAACGGCTCGGCCAGGGCGGGAACGGAAAATTGAGGGGATGTCGCGCAATCGGCTCTGTAACGGGAAAAATCACGCCTCGCGTGGAACGAGGCGGAACGCGCCCGACTGGATTCGAACCAGTGACCTTCGGTTTCGTAGACCGACGCTCTATCCAACTGAGCTACGGGCGCTTGGCCTGCTGGCGGTGGCTTGCGGCCGGGACTCGGCCGCGGTGCAGGAGGCGAGATTCTAGGCCAGGCGCCGATCCTGGGGGGTGGCGGTCGCCTAGATGTAGATGCCAGTCACGTTGTTCCGGCTCAGCTCCCGCAGCCGCGCAATGGGCGGCCGGTGACCGAGGGCGCCGTGTCGTCGCCTGAAGTTGTAGCGCTCGACCCAGCCCGAGAGGGCCGTGGCCCTCTCGGCTGAGCTGC
>DATCBF010000340.1:0-9689 GCA_036512025.1 Solirubrobacterales bacterium | reverse complement strand
GACCACTCCCGGCACGAGGCCCTCCTTGCCGCGCACCTCGACTCGCTGACCGACCAGGATCTGAGGATCCCAGCCGCCGATCGGGGCGAAGTAGAGGAACCCCTTCTCGTCGATGTGGGTGAGGACCAGACCGATCTCGTCGATATGGCCGACCACGGCGAGCCGTGGCGCGGCCTCGCCGACCGTGGCGATCGAGGAGCCGAGCCCGTCGCTGCTGAGCTCGGCGAAGGAGGCCGCGTCGCGCCAGACGGCGGCTGCCGGCGCCTCATATCCCGAGGGGGCGCCGGTGCGAAGCAGGTGATTGAGAAGTTTCGGTGTGTCAGTCATGGCGGGCAGTATGTCGATTCATATATTTGTAAATCCTCAAGAAGTTTCGGTGGAGGGCCCTGCATTCTGGTGACGGACCCGATCGCGTGCGTCGCCGTAGCTGTGGGTCTCGTAGGCGATCATCGACCAGATCAGCACGTTGGCGATCGCAACCGTCGCCACCGCGGGGAGCTCGATCGCGACCGGGACCAGCAGGAAGAGGACGATCGCCAGCAGCAGCCGCTGGCGGTTGATCGTGTGGATATGGCGGTAGCGAAAGGCGACGTGCCCCAACAGGTAGAAGGCAAGCCCGCCGAGCAGGGCGAAGGCGGGCACGGCCTGAAGATGGGAGCCGACGTGGCCGATCGTCGTCTTCAGGCCGAGCGCGACCAGCACGATCCCGGCGACCATCGGCAGGTGCAGGTAGGAGTAGGAGTCGCGGGCCATCTCGTTGCGCTCCCGTCCCTCCTCGCTGCTTGCGAGGCGGCGCGCCGAGACCAGGGCGACGATGTCGAAGTAGGTCCACCACATCGCCGCGGTCAGGGCGACCCCAAGCACGGCCGCGACGACGATGCCGACGCTGACGCTCCCCGAAGCGCCGACGCCGATCGCGACGATCGACTCGCCGAGGGCGATGATCACGATCAGCCCATGGCGCTCGGCGAAGTGCTCGGGCACCAGTTTCCAGCCGTCGGAGCCGAAGAAGTAGGGCCCGGCCATGTCGAGCACCAGGGCCAGCGCCCAGAGCGCGCCCTGGGCGAGGCCGTCGAGGGTCGAGGCGGCGAGCAGCAGCCCGACCGCGACTGCGGTGCTGGCGGCGAGGCCCAGGACCGAGTGCCTCAGGGCGTCGTCGTCGGGGCTGGCGAGCATGAAGAGGGCGATGTGGGCGGTGCGGACGATCCCGTAGGCGAGGGCGAAGAGCAGGGCTAGGTTGCCGAAGGACTCAGGCACGCAGAGCGAGACGATCAGTAGCCCTGCCATCGCGGCGAACATGACTAGACGGACGGCCCCCTCCTCGGGGTCGATGACGCTGGTCAGCCAGGCGTAGCCGACCCAGGCCCACCACAACATCCCCAGCACCAGCAATCCCTGCGCCATCCCCGACCAGGTCGGGTGGTGTGACATCAGCGCCGTGCACTGGGTGATGGCGAGGACGAAGACGAGATCGAAGAACAGCTCCAGCGGCGTCACCCGCTCGTCTTCGCGGGGCGCGGCGGCGAGGCGGGAGGTCCGCGTTTCGGTTGTTGCCTCCATTGCATTCATCCTTGCAATAGCGTTGGACCGGTGAGCGGGCAGACAAAGGTGGCGTTGGTGACCGGAGCCTCGAGTGGGATCGGAGAGGCGGCCGCAAGGCGACTCGCCCGCGAGCCCGACACCGAGCTGATCCTCGTCGCCCGCCGCACCGAGCGTTTGCGCGATCTTGCCGAGTCGCTGCCGTGTCGCGCCAGCTGGCTGGCAGCCGACCTCACCGACCCCGGCGCCCCCGAGGCGATTCGCGCCCATGTCGCGGAGCACCACGATCGCCTCACCCTGCTCGTCAACAACGCCGGCGCTTCCTGGCGCGGGTCCTTCGCCGAGGCCGGCTACGCCAATGTCCATCGCCACATGGAGCTCAACTTCGATGCCGTGGTCCGCTTGACCGAGGCGCTGTTGCCGCTTCTGCGCAGCTCGGCGCCGAGCGCGATTGTCAACGTCGCCAGCACCGCCGGGCGCGTCTCACGGGCCCGCACCGGCGCCTACTCGGCGAGCAAGTTTGCCCTGATCGGCTGGACCGACTCGCTCTATTCCGAGGAGCGTGAGCACGGCGTCCACGTCGGCATGGTCTTGCCCGGCTTCGTCGCCACCGAGGGCTTCCCGGCCACGGAGCTGCGGCAGAAAGCGCTCACCCGCTGGGTTGTCTCCAAGCCCGACACCGTCGCCGAGGCGATTGTCGAGGCCGGCCCTGGCGGCAAGGCGGAGCGCTACGTGCCGCGTCCCTATGCGCTCGCGGCGGTGCTGCGGATCGTCGCCCCGAGCCTGGTCCGCCGTGTCCTCAGCGGCGGGGCGGCATCGAGCCTGACCACGAGCACCGCGAACGAAACGGCCGACCCGCCTACTTGAAGCGCGATTCGGTGACCCGGCAGTAGCGGAAATCGAGGTCGTAGACGACGTTGTTGGTGGCATTGGCGGCGCTGCGCAGCTTCACCACTTCGTAAGTGGCTTTGAGCTTGTTTTCGCTCATCAGCGCCATGGAGATTTTGCGCAAGTAGGCGTCGAGGATCTCCAGATGGCTGAACCATTTCGTCAGTTTCGACTCGTAGGCCGGCGGTCGCGGCACCGTTTCGAGCTGTTCGATGCTTTTCCCGAAGGCTGTCGCCGCGCGGCCGAACTGCTTGCCCGCGAGTTCGAGCTTGCCTTTGTTCACCCTCGCCTGCGCTCCCCCCAGGATGTGGTGACTGGCTTCGGTGTTCGCCTGGCAGATCGGCTCGACCTGGCCGACATATTCCTGAATCGCCGGGTCTTCGGCAGCGCTCGATGTCGCGGCGACTGCAAATGTCGCGACGACGATCGAAGCAATTGCGATTGTCCGCAGTCTTCCCCCCAAGGCGTCCCTGCGTGGAGTGTACGAATTCGCCATCAAGGTAGAAACCGAGGCGAGCCGCGAACGGAGCGGCGAAGCCAAACTTAGTGCGTCTACAAGTCGGTGCGCTGAAGGCTCAGGCCTGGATCTCTTCGGGCAACCCAAAGCGTTCGAAGGCGGCTGCCAGCCTGCCCGCGTCGGCGGGCTGCTCGGGCAGACGGGCCAGCACCTCGCGGTTGGGAATCTGGGTCGAGCGGACGATGAAGGCAGTGACGTCGCTGACCTTCTCGCCTTCGAAGCTGAGCACGTTGAGCGCGAACGGCCGGTAGCTGCCGGCATCCTCATCCCAGCTGTAGAAGGCGAGGGCCGGCTGCCCATTGGCGCAAACCCGCAGCGGGCGCCAGCGCCAATTGCCCGCGAGCGGGAAGCCGGCGAGGAAGGTGGCGACCGCGTCACGGCCGCCGAACCAGGTCCGCAGCGGCGGCATCGAGAAGCTGACGTCACCGGCCAGCATCGCGACCACGGCGTCGACGTCGTTTCGTTCCCAGGCCGCCATGTAGGCCTCGACGATCTCGCTCAATCGCTCGTCGCCGAGCGCGCGCAGGGTCTTCTGTTGGCTCTTCTCCGGCAGGCGCTCCTTGGCCGTGGCGCGGGCGCGCTGCAGGGCGCTGTTGACCGAGGCGGTGCTGGTCTCCAGTGTCTCGGCGGTCTCGTTGGCGGAGAAGCCGAGCACCTCGCGCAGGATCAGGACGGCGCGCTGGTTCGCGGGCAGGTGCTGAAGGGCGGCGATGAAGGCGAGCTCGACTCCCTCGCGCTGCTCATAGCGGGCTTCGGGTCCGGCGATCTCGGCGTCGAGACCGAACTGTTCGTCCGGGAATGGCTCCATCCAGATCGACTCGACCAGCGGCTCTCCCGGCCCCTGGCGCGGATCGGAGGCGGCGCCGTAGTCGACCGGCAGCACTCGCTTGGGGCGCTTCTCGATCGCGTTGAGCGAGGTGTTGGTGGCGATGCGGTAGAGCCAGGAGCGCAAGGAGCTGCGGCCCTCGAAGCGGCCAAGCCCGCGCCAGGCCCTCATCATCGATTCCTGCAGCGCGTCTTCGGCATCCTGGACCGAGCCGAGCATCCGGTAGCAGTGGGCATGGAGCTCGCCGCGGTAGGGGTCGACGATGCCGCGGAAAGCGCTTTCGTCGCCGGCCTGGGCTTCCGTCAGCAGTCGGCGCTCCCGCTCTGTCGCAATTGTCGATTCGGCTGCCATCGCGACGCAGGTTAATCCGATCGATTAGTTCCGGCGCCGGCGCCGGTCATAAGAGAGAGATGACGGCAAATGTCGCCAAGCCCGTGGTCCACCTGGAGTTGCACACCGGTGACCCGGCCGGCGCCGGCGCCTTTTACGCGCGTCTCTGCGGCTGGCGCCCGGAGTGGATCGATGTCGGCTCGACTTCCTACTGCGCCCTGGAGCTGGGCGGCTTGCCCAGCGGTGGGATCGTCGAGTGCGAGTGCAGCCATCCGCTCTGGCTGCCTTACGTCGAAGTCGCCTCGGTCGGGGAGTCGACCGAGCAGGCTCGGGCGCTCGGCGCCGCGGTCCTGCTCGAGCCGCGGGAGGGCCCGCAGGGCCGCCGCAGCGTCGTCTCGGCGCCCGGCGCCGGGACGGTTGCGCTCTGGCAGCCAAAGCAATGAGTCGCGCAACACGCGTTTGCTGTTCTCCCCACACCCCTGTGTGGTCAGGACAGCAAACGGGGCGAGAGATGAGTTTTGGGTTGCACCCTGGTCTAAGGGATACGTAAGCAATCACCGGGCGTCGGTCAAGTCGGCGCCGAGAGGAGAAAACATGGGTCAGCCAGTGGTTCACTTCGAGGTCATCGGTAAGGACGGAGCGGCAACAAAGGCCTATTACGCCGAGATGTTTGGCTGGGAGATCAATTCCGACAACCCGATGAACTACGGCCTCGTCCAGCGCGAGGGCAACATCACCCCTGACGGGGTCGGCATCGGCGGCGGCATCGGCGGTGGCCCCGACGGCTACGAGGGACACGTCACCTTCTACGTCGAAGTCCCCGACGTCGAGGCCGCGCTGGCCAAGGCAGAGAGCCTCGGCGGCAGCCGGGAGATGGGCCCGGAGAGCATCATGGAGGACTCCCTCGTCCTCGGCCATTTCAAAGACCCTGAGGGCCTGCTGGTCGGGGTCGTCAAGTTCAACCAGTAGCGACTGCCCCGCGCAGGGCCCGCTTGGACGGGGCCTTGCGCGGGCAAGGCCCCGGAGAGCGCTTTCGGCCGGGGCCCCGCCATCGCTCCGATCCAGCCGCGTGGCACAACCGTGGCTTGCTCTTTAGGGTTCAGGCTGTGATCTCTACAAACCAGTTCAAGAACGGCTCGCACATCGAGATCGACGGGACGGTCTTTCGGATCATCGATTTCCAGCACGTCAAGCCGGGCAAGGGCGGGGCCTTCGTGCGGACGAAACTGCGCAAGATCGCCGACGGCTCGGTCCAGGACAAAACCTTCAGGGCCGGCGAGAAGTTCCGGCCGGTGCGGACCGAGTCGCGCAAGATGCAGTTCCTCTACGACTCCGGCGAGGCCGCCGTCTTCATGGACAGCCGCGACTACGACCAGATCGAAATTCCACGGGATTCCCTCGGCGAGTCGATGAAGTGGGTGCTGCCCAATGCCGACGTCGATGTCCTCTTCGTCGACGAAAGCCCAACCGAGGTGCAGGTGGCGAGCGCGCTCGACATGAAGATCGTCAAGACCGAGCCCGGCGTCAAGGGTGACACGGCCTCCGGTGGCGGCAACAAGCCGGCGACGCTGGAGTCGGGGGTGGAAGTCCAGGTGCCGCTCTTCATCGAAGAGGGCGAGGTCATTCGGGTGGACACCCGCACGGGCGAATACGTCTCCCGCGCGTAGGCGCCTCCCGTACGATGCACCGGCGTTGACCACCGCCTACGACCCGTCCCAGTGGAGCGAGCTGTTCGTCGCCACCGCGGGCGCTTCGGCAGCTCTCGCCGGCCTGGTCTTCGTCGCCGTCTCGATCAACATCGAGCGCATCCTGCAGTTCGAGGGGCTGCCCGAGCGGGCGCTGGAGACCGTCCTGCTCCTGTTGAGCGTCCTCCTCGTCTCGATCATCGGCCTGATCCCGGGTCAGGGCCATGTCGCCCTCGGGGTCGAGTTGCTCGTCGAGGGCCTGGCCTTCGGCCTCATCGTTGCCGTGCTCTTGAGCCGCGGCATGTCGCGAGAAACCACTCAGCGCTCATGGCGGTTCAGCCGCATGGCGGTGGGAGCGCTCGGGACGCTGCCGCTAGTCATCGGCGGAGCAAGTGTTCTGGCGGCTTCTGGAGGAGGCCTCTACTGGGTCGTTTTCGGCATTGTCGGCGCGATTGTGGGCGGCGTCTCCAACGCCTGGGTGCTGCTGGTCGAGATCCTGCGTTGAAAAGCGCGAGAATAGGTCTTCATGCGTAGATCCGACCAACGCCGCGACGCCGTCTTCGCCTGCTATCAGCGCGACGTGACCGGGCGGCCCCTGGGCGAGCTGATCGCCGATTCGCGTTCGCTGACCCGCAAGATCGCCGAGGGGGTCGAGGCCCACCGCGGCGAGCTCGACGCGACGATCGGGCGCCTTTCCAAGGGCTGGGAGCTTGACCGGATCGCGCCGCTTGACCTCAACGTGATGCGGGTCGCGCTCTATGAGATGGAGCACAGCGACGACGTCCCGACCGAGGTCGCGATCGACGAGGCGGTCGAGATCGCCAAGGCCTACTGCGGCGCCGATGCGCCCGGCTTCATCAACGGCGTGCTGGGCGCCGCGGCCCGCGAACGGGAGCCGGCGAAATGAACACGCGCCTGCACGAGATCGTCGAACGGCTGGGCCAGATCACCGCCGAGCTGGAGGCCGGGGAGGCCGATGACGCCCGCGCCGCCGAACTCGCCCGCGAGGCCTCCGAGCTGGCGGCGGAGGCGGTCGAGGAGACCAATCGCCTGATCCGCGAGGCGAGCGCCGAGTGATCGGCGCGTTCCGCTGTTCCTTATCTCCGCATAGCGACGATAAGGAACAGCGGAAGCCGTGAGCTATCCAGACGATCTGCACGGCCTGGTCGACGCCGCCCTGGAGCGGCTGCGCTTTTCGGCGACGCCCGCCACCGACGGGCTGGAGGAGGCGATGCGGTATTCGCTGCTGGCAGGCGGCAAGCGGGTTCGCCCGGTGCTCGCTCTGGCGACGGCTCGGGCACTCGGCGCCGATCCCGAGAGGCTGCTGTCGGTCGCCTGCGCGCTCGAGTTGATCCATACCTACTCCCTGATCCACGACGACCTGCCGGCGATGGACGACGATGAGCTGCGTCGCGGCCTGCCCACCTCTCACGTCAAGTTCGGTGAGGACGTGGCGATCCTCGCCGGCGACGGCCTCTTCGCCGAGGCCGTTCGACTCTTCTGCGAGCAGCCGGGGGACCCGGCTCTCGTCCTCGCTGCCCTGCGCGAGCTGAGCGCGGCGACCGGCGCCGACGGCATGGTCGGCGGCCAGTACGTCGACGTCATCGGCGCTGAGAGCGACGCCGAGGGGTTGCGGGCGCTGCATGCGCTGAAGACCGGGCGACTGATCGCCGCCAGCGTCGGTGTCGTATTGACCCTTGAGGGACTCGGCGAACCTGAGACAATGCCCTATCGCCAATTTGCCGACGAGCTCGGCGTGCTCTTTCAAATCGTCGACGACATTCTCGATGTGACCGAGAGCGACGAGCAGCTCGGAAAGCCCCATGGAAGCGACGAGCGACATGGAAAACTCACCTACGTCAGCCTCTTCGGACTCGAGCGAGCACGCGAGCTCGCCGCCGAATCCCACGCCAAGGCGACCGCGGCGCTGGCCGGGGCGGAGGCCGAGACCGACGACCTACGGCAGATCGCCGACTACATCTTCACGAGGAACGAATGAGCGATAGGCACGAGGACAACGGGCAAGAGGAGGCGCAGCCGCTGCTGCGGCAGATCGACGGCCCGGCCGACCTGCATGAGCTCGATGACTCCCAGCTGCAGCAGGTCGCACAGGAGATGCGCACCTACATCATCGACACGATCGGGGAGATCGGCGGCCACTTCGGCGCCAACCTCGGCACCTGCGAGCTTGCCGTAGCCCTCCACAGCCTGCTCGACTCCCCCCGCGACAAGATCCTCTGGGACGTCGGCCATCAGGCCTACCCGCACAAGATCCTCACCGGCCGCCGCGACGGGCTGCCGACGATCCGCCAGTACGACGGCCTCGCCCCGTTCTGCTCGATTGAGGAGTCCGAGCACGACATCATGGGCGCCGGCCACGCCTCGACCTCGATCGGCTACGCGGTCGGGCTGAAGGAGGCGATGCGCAAGGGGATCGGCGAGGACGGCAAGGTCGCCGCCGTGATCGGCGACGGCGCCCTCACCGGTGGCGTCGCCTACGAGGCGCTGCACGCGGCGGGTGGGATGCAGACCCCGATCGTGATCGTCCTCAACGACAACGGGATGTCGATCTCACCCAACGTCGGTGCTCTTTCGCGCTACTTCAACCGGATCCGCCTCAACCGCCGCCTCTTCCACGCCCGCGAGGGGGTCGAGGACCGGCTGACCAAGCTGCCGCTTGGACTCGGCAAGCGGATCGAGCGGCTCGGGCCGGAGATCAAGTCTGCGATCAAGGCCTACTGGGCGCCCGGCCTCTTTTTCGAGGAGCTCGATCTCGCCTACATGGGCGTGATCGACGGCCACGACGTGCACGCGCTGCGGGAGGCCTTCCGCGAGGCGTTCGAGGCCGATCGTCCGGTCGTCGTCCACATCCACACGGTCAAGGGCAAGGGCTTCGCGCCGGCCGAAGAGAACGGCTTGGAGAGCATGGAGCAGTGGCATGCCGCCAAGCCGAAGTCGATCGTCAACGGCGCCCCGGCGCCGAAGCCGGTCGCGGTCAAGGAGTCCGACTCGCCCGATGCGATCGCCCCCGAGCGACTGGAGAAACCCGCGCCTCCCAGCGCTCCGCCCCAGTACACGCAGGTTTTCGCCGACGCGATGGTGGCCGAGGCCGGCCGCGACGAGCGGGTGATCGGGATCACGGCGGCGATGGCGGGGGGGACCGGCCTGCAAAAGCTCGCCGACGAGGCGCCGGAGCAGTACTACGACGTCGGGATCGCCGAGCAGAACGCGGTCCTGCTGGCGTCGGGACTGGCGCTGCAGGGGGCCAAGCCGGTCTGCGCGATCTACTCGACCTTCCTCCAGCGTGCCTTCGACCAGATCGTCCACGACGTCTGCCTGCAGAGCCTCGACGTCACCTTCGCGATGGACCGGGCCGGCCTGGTCGGCGATGACGGCCCGACCCACCACGGCGCCTTCGATATCTCCTACTTCCGCCCGATCCCCAATGTCGTCGTGATGGCGCCGCGCGACGAGGCGATGCTGGTCCACATGCTCCACACCGCCATCGCCCACAACGGTCCCGCCGCCCTGCGCTACCCACGGGGCGCCGCCGAGGGCATCGAGATCCCAGCCGAGCCGCAGGAGATCCCGATCGGGACCGGCGAGGTGCTGGCCAATGGCGAGCGGGTGGCGTTGCTCGGCTATGGCTACGGAGTCGCGGTCGCCCAGGATGCGGCCGAGATCCTCGCTTCCCACGACCTCAAGGCGACGGTCGCCGACGCCCGCTTCGCCAAGCCGCTCGACGGCGACCTGCTCGAGCGGCTCGCCCTCGGCCACGACCTGGTGGTGACGATTGAGGAGAACGTGCTGGCGGGCGGCTTCGGCTCCGGCGCGCTCGAGTACCTCGAGGACGCCTTCGCCGATCGCCCGGCCGAGCGCGCGACGGTGATGAGGGTCGGCCTGC
>DATCBF010000339.1:0-2384 GCA_036512025.1 Solirubrobacterales bacterium | reverse complement strand
GAGCGGCTTCCCGGTCGCCGCCGCGGTCTCGTACACCACCGCCAGCAGCTCCTGCACCAGCATCGAGAACACCGTCCGCAGCCGCTCCTGCTCGTGCAGCGGGGCGCAGAGATAGAGGGTGTTGGCGCCGCCGTCGAGCAGGGCGGCGGGGCTGTAGTCGGCACCCTCGGTCTCTTCGGCGACGAGGGGGTCGGCGAAGGCGCTGACGATCATCTCGGCGGTCGTGTAGACGGAGCTGCGCTGGCGCTCCTCGCGGTTCTGGGTCGCCTGCCAGGCGCGCCCGGCGGCCTCCTCGCCGGTCTTGCTCAGCAGCTCCTCGATCTTCGCGTCGTTGACCTCGGGCCCTTCGTCGAGCCAGCACACCACCGCCTGCATCGTGCGCCCGCTGGAGGCCGCCGCGAAGAGCAGCGGCGCCAGCAGCTTCTCCGCCGCCGCAAACCAGAAGTCGGCGTCGTGCAGGCCACCGCTGCCGGTGCGCGCGGCGGCGGCCAGCCAGTGCGCCACCCGCATCGCCCCGCGCCAGTTGGTCGCCCCCCAGAGCGGGGTCGCCCGCGAGGCCTCCATCCCGGTCACCCGCGCCGGGTCGAAGACCATCACCTCGCCGACGCCCTGGCGGTGGGCGAAGGTGTCCATCAGCAGGTCGCTCTTGATCGAGGTCGCCAGGACCGGGCCTTGCCACTCGAGCAGAGCGGGGATCGCGAGGCCGGTGGTCTTGTGGCTCTCGGTCGGGGCGAAAGTGATCACCGACTGGCGCTCCTGAGCGGCGAGCAGGTTGCGCCCGCTGCGCCCCAGCGTCAGTCGGCGCGGCTGCGGCTCCGGCACGCGCAGCGCCGCCAGGTCGCTGCGGCTGGCCCAGCGGGCGCTCGGCGCCCGACGCTTGCCGGTGCCCAGCGCAAGCAGCTCGCCCGGGTCGAAAAAGCGATGGGCGAACAGGGCCACGGCGGTGAGCAGGGCGCCGATCAGCGCGGCGCTGAAGTAGATGCCGAGCGCGCCCGGCAGCGCCGAGCGCACCCCTGCTGGCC
This sequence comes from Solirubrobacterales bacterium, assembly GCA_036512025.1. GTDB lineage: Bacteria > Actinomycetota > Thermoleophilia > Solirubrobacterales > 70-9 > DATCBF01. The sequence goes on along the minus strand of DATCBF010000339.1, from coordinate 1,362 downwards.
AGGCGGCGCGCGGGTCGCCGAGATGAGATGGGAGGCGCAGCGCCACGCCGAGCAGCTCGCCGAGGCCGATCGCGGTCGGGCCGGAGCCGAAGAGCAGGGCGGCCAGGGTACCGGTCGACCAGATCAGTGCCCCGATGGCGGCGGCGATCGCCGCCAGCACCAGATAGAGCTGTCGCTCCTCGCCACTCACGCCGCCTGCTCAACCATGCGCCAATCGGTGTAGACGAGGTCGCTCTCGATCTGGGAGAGGCGGTGCTGAACCAGGAAGGAGCGGCGCCCGACCATCCACAGCGCCTCGCCAAGGCGCAGCGTCGTCGTCAGCTCGGCCTCGGTCCGGCTCAGGCCCAGGCGCGAGCGCAGCAGCTCCTGCTGGTCGTGCGGCTGGCGGTAGATCACCTTCGTGTCGGCGTCGCCGATCAGCCCCTCGGCGATTCGCGCCTCGCGCGAGCCGGCATCGCCGGAGGCGCCGAGGTCGGTGAGCCGATGGACGACGACGATGTTCTGCACCCCGAGCGAGCGGCAGAGCTTGAAGTTGGCCTGCAGCCATTCGGCGACGCCGATGTGGCTGGTCACCCGCCAGCCCTCCTCGACCACTGAGATCAGCTTCGGGCTCTCGCGGCCCTCCTGCTCGGCAGCCTGCTTTCGCTCCAGCAGGATCGCCTGCTGCCAGGCGGCGGCGCAGGTCATAAGGATTCCCAGCGCCGCGGAGTCGCGCACGGCGCTGAGGTCGAGCACGACCAAGGGCGCGTCGAGGTCGAGGCCCTCGCTGGTCGGCCCGTCGAACATGCCATGCAGGTCGCCCGCGCAGAGGCGCTGCAGGGCGAGCGCGGCGGAGCGGTTGGCCTCGGCGAAGTCCTCGCGGCTGGCGGCGGAAACCCCCTGCACCATCGCTTCGCGCGGATGCAGGAGCGCGTCGACCACCATCGGCAGGGTCGGCTCGGCGGCGCCGGATTCCTCGTCTACGACCTCCAGTGCCACCCGAAGCCCGGCGTCCTCCTCCGGGCTCAGCTCGCGTCGGAGCGCTGCTTTGGCAACCGATCGCAAAAGGCTCAGCGGTCCCTCGCGGCCGCCCCGCGGGCTGAGCGGATTCAGCCGCACATCGCCCCCGGGCGCGAGTCTGATCGGGCGCACCCCGAGCGCCGCCGCCAGCGGCCAATACTCGCCCTTGATGTCGAGCACCCAGCCCTGGCGGCGCAGAAGAACCTGGCGGTAGAGGTAGGTCTTGACCAGGCTCGACTTGCGCGAGGCGATCCCGCCGAGCATCAGCATGTTCGGCCCCGGCAGGTGCGCCGGGTAGAGCGCCCAAGGGTCATACATCCAGGCGCCGCCGTAGGCGTCGCGGCCGATGTAGGCGCCGGGGGC
>DATCBF010000338.1:0-5130 GCA_036512025.1 Solirubrobacterales bacterium | reverse complement strand
CCCATGAGCACCGATCAGCAGGCGACCGTCGACGCAATCCTGCGGCGGTCCGCGTTCCCCGTCGGGAGCAGTGTCAGCGAGCAACGGCGACTTCTCCGAGAGGCGGTATCGGCGCAGCCGCTGCCCGCCGATGTGACCGTGACCACAGCCGCACTGGGCGGCGTCCCAACTGCCGAGATCACCGTCGACGGAATCGAACCTCGCCACGTTGTTCTGTACTTTCACGGTGGCGTGTACGTGATCGGGGACGCGTTCCTCGCCGCTGACCTGGCATCGCAAATCGGTCGACGGATGCACGCCAAGGTCATCTCCGTCGACTACCGGCTCGGCCCCGAGCACCCATATCCGGCGGCGGTTGACGACGCTCTGGCGGCGTATGAAGCGCTCCTTCAGAGCGGCGTCGCCCCTTCCGACATCGCCTTCGCGGGCGAGTCCGCTGGCGGCGGGCTCGCCGTCGCCACCCTGGTCAACGCCCGCGATCACGGGCTGCCCTTGCCGGCCGCGGCCTTCGTCATGTCCCCATATGTCGATCTCACGCTGTCCGGCTCAACCATGGATTCCAAGCGCACGGTCGACCCGCTATTCACGCGGGAACTCATCCAGGCCCGAGTCTCCGACTACACGGCGGGACAAAACGCCGCACTTGGCCTCATCAGCCCGATCTTCGCCGACCTGTCCGGTCTGCCGCCGCTGATCATCCAGGCCGGATCCCACGAAGTGCTCCTCGACGACGCCGTCCGCCTCGCGCGACAAGCCGCGACCGCCGACGTCGAGGTCACCCTCGACATCACCCCTGGGGTCCCCCACGTCTTCCAGGCCTATCACGCGATCCTCGACGAGGGGACCGCGGCGCTGGACAGAGGCGGACAGCTCCTGTCCGCGCATCTCACCGGCGCCAACCCGTAGAGATTGGGTTGACGACCCCGGAGCCGATTTGGGAGCATTACGTCGAGACCAGCCCACGTCTGATGCGAGCTCGCCGATCACGCACGATCGGGCGGCTGACGCGACTTGCTTGCCCGTTCGGATCAGTCGTGCGTGCTGAGCCAGGCGCCGACTCTTGGCCACAGATTCTGGCTCGCCATCCGGCCCACGACGATCCCGACGTGGCCGCCCTCGATGATGATCTCTGACGCGTCGTCACTGCTGACACGCTTCGTAATGACACTCGTCGTCGGTCGCGGCGCGATCGGATCCCGGCTGGCGGCGATGTTGAGGACCGGGCAACTGATATCCGCCAACCGGACCGGGCGACCATCCATCTCGAGGGTGTCCATCGCGAGGCGGTTCTCCTGGTAGAACTCGACGATCCACTGGCGGAACGCAGCCCCCGCGAACGGGACGCTCTCGTTCACCCACCGGTACATCGCCTGCCAGCCGCGAACGTCGAACTTCGGATCGGCCAGCTTGTCCCAGAGTTGGCGATAGGTGCCGACGTAACTGGCCTTGGGATCGAGCAACTTCGTGCCGATGTCCGGCATCTGCCCCGGCACGATCGGAAACGTGTCGGTCACGCTGTCGACCGGGAAGATGTCGCGGGCCGTCATCCGACCGAATTGACCGGCATCCGAGAAATCGATCGGCGCGGTCAGCAGGATCAGGTTGCGGGTCATCTCGGGGTGGAGAGCGGCGAAACAGGTCGCCAAGGCGCCGCCGATGCAGTAGCCGAGGACCGTCATCCCGTCTTCGCCGGTGACCTTCTGGATCGCCTTCGCGGCGCGTGGCAGGTAGCGAGTCACGAGTGTCGACACGTCAAGCGCCCGATCCTCGTCGCCGGGCGTGCCCCAGTCGATGAGGAAGACGTCGAAGCCCTCGCCCAGCAGGAATTCGACAAAGCTCGCCCCCGGGCGCAGGTCCAGGATATAGGCCCGGTTGATGAGCGGGAGGACCAGAAAGATCGGCGTCCGATGGGTCGCCGGCTCAGCGCGGAGATAGCGGTACAGGCGGGCCTTGTTCTTGCGCCAGATCAGCTCTTTCGGGCTGAGCCCGACGGGAGCGTCGGCCGAGCCCAGGATGGCTCGGGCCATCTCGAGTGCTCGATCATTCGCCGACCACAGACTCTCTGCGCCCGCCCACGCCGGCCAGGTGGTCGCGGTCATCGGTTGCCCTTGGCGGGCTTTGCGCGCCCTGCGGCCCCGGCTGGCCCAACGCGCCCGGCCGGCCCTGTGGGTCCTGCCGGGCCTGCGGGCCCTGTGGGTCCTGCGGGCCTGGCGCGAATCGCCTCGTCGATCGCATCGAGTCGGTCGGCGAGTTGATCGATCTTTTCCTCGAGGCCGATGACAAGCTCACCAAGCCGGGCGATGTCTTCGCGGGTCGGCACGTTGATTGTCTCGAGATAGGTTCGCATGTTGTCGCGGACCGACTTCTGGGCGGTCAGCAGGGTCTCGAGCAGCTTGCCACTCGATTCGCCGGCCTCAGGGCTGCCCATGGCCTGCTCGAGGGCCGCGCTCCAGGCCCGCTCGTTGGTCTCGTACACCTCGCGCCAGGCCTCGAACGGATCGGTGGCTCGGCCCGTTTCCCCAGTCTTCGTCATTGCTGTGTCTCCTGCTCGTTCGTCGGCTCGTCGGGCTGCTGGCGGGTCGCGCCCGGGCCCGCGTGGTAGAGACCGAAGAACCGGTCAATCGTCTCGCGATAGGCAGTCAGCATCGCCGCCGAAGAGTCCAACCAGACATGACCGGCGTCGGTGATGGTGTACACCCGCCGGGCCGGACCGGTTGGCCCGGGCTCCCAGCTCGACTCGAGGAAGCCGTCTTTCTCCATCTGGCGGAGCGTTCGGTAGAGCGTGCTCATCGTGATCCCGAACAGGCCGAGCGCTCGGAGGTAGTCCTCGATGACATAGCCGTGCCCCCGCTGGAGCGAGACTGCCAGCAGGACAAACGGCGCCAGGATGTCGCGCGGAGGCCAGCCGGGAAACGGCTCGCGCTCGTCGATCGGCTCGCCCGCTGGATCGGGCCCGGAAGCGGTGGCGGTTTGGTGGTCAGGCATGGCTGGCTTGGACGTTCTCGGCTGCGGTAGCTTCGGTGACTGGACAATCCTGCACACTAGGTGCACAATGCACTTAGAGACATTGCGCAAGTAGATGCGCTTCGATAATAGGCTAAGGAGTTACCAAATGTCCACCACCACCAGCGAGTTGAACGAGTCGGCGGCCGCTGCCGTTGCAGAAGCCACCCGGATTGCCGCCCAGGCGGCCCGTAATGGAACCGAAACCACCAAGGCCTCGATCGAGGCCGCGCGTTCGTACGTCGACGAGACGAACATCCTCGGTCGGGACCTGCTCGGCACCTGGTCAGTCCAGAGCGAGGCGGCCGTCAGGGCCGCATTCGAGGCACAGAATGCCGCGATCGACGCCGGTCTCGGCCTGTTCGACCTTGGTTTCAAAGGCAACCGGCAGGCAGTCGACCAGTTCTCCGTGATCGTCAAGCGAACTCAGCAGGCGACCCTCGAGAGCTGGCAGACCGCTGTCAAGGCCGCTTCAAAGGCGACCGAAGCCACGAAGCGCTGACCTGCGGCGCGAAAGCCGCTGGGGAGGTGGCCGGCAATCGATCCGCCGGCCACCTCCTCTTGTCCGAGCCGAGTTTGAGGAGGTTTTTGCGATGGCTGAGCTGACCGGCAAGGCTTGCCTTGTTACCGGCGGGTCGCGCGGCATCGGCCGGGCGATTGCTCTCGAGCTCGGACGCCAGGGCGCCTTCGTTGCCGTTGGCTATGCCCACAACGAGGCGGCCGCTGAAGAGGTCGCCGCGGAGATCGCGAAATCAGGGGGCAAGGCGTTCGCGTTCGGCTGCGACGTCCAGGATCCCGCGGCCATCGAGCCGGCCGTCGCAGGTGTGGTCGAGCGCCTCGGCAAGATCGACGTGCTCGTCAACAACGCCGGGATTACCCGCGACCGATCACTGGCCAAGATGTCGTCGGAAGAGTGGGATGCCGTCCTCCAGACCAACCTGTCGAGCGTCTTTCACCTGACGGCTCTGGTGCTGCCCCACATGGTCAAGGCGGCTTACGGCCGAATCATCAACATCAGCTCCGTGATCGGGATCCATGGCAACTTCGGGCAGGCCAACTACGCGGCGGCAAAAGCCGGGATCATCGGTTTCACGAAGTCCGCGGCGCTCGAGCTCGCCCGCAAGGGCGTCACGGTCAACGCGATCGCACCCGGTTTCATTGAAACGGAGATGATCGCGGCCATGCCCGACGAGGTCCGAGCTCGGATCCTCGAGAAGATCCCGATGGGCCGGTTCGGGCGTCCGGAGGAGATCGCCCAAGCGGTCGCTTTCCTGGTCTCAAATGGCGAGTACATCACCGGCCAGGTGATCACGATCGACGGCGGGATGTACACCTAGATCCCGAGCGCCGGGCGACCCGGTCCGGATCGGAAAACCTCCAAAAAACCATAGAAGCGAGGCGAGCCACCATGGCTGAGATGACCCAAACAGGCCGCAACGGCGGCGTCTACCTGGTCAGCGCCGCCCGGACGCCGATCGGCAAGTTCGGTGGCGCGATGGCCGATGTCCCGGCGGTCGAGCTGGGCGGGGTCGCCATCCGGGCTGCGCTCGAGCGGGCCGGCCTGCCCGACGGCACGCCGATCGACGAGGTCCTGATGGGCCAGGTGATCCAGGCCGGTGCCGGACAGGCCCCCGCCCGCCAGGCGGCCCTCCTCGGCGGCCTGCCGGTGACCACCAGCGCCACGACGATCAACAAGGTTTGCGGCTCGGGCCTGAAGGCGATCATGCTGGGCGCCGCGGAGATCCGGGCCGGTGACGCCGAGGTGATCGTGGCCGGCGGGATGGAGAGCATGAACGGTGCGCCGTATCTGCTGCCCCGAGCGCGCTTCGGCTATCGCCTTGGTAACGGCACGCTGGTCGACGCGACCGTGCACGATGCGCTGTGGTGCGCCGTCGAGGAATGCCACGTGGGCACTCACGCCGAGCGTGTCGCCATCTCCAACAAGGTGAGCCGCCAGGACCAGGATGAATTCGCGCTGCGCAGCCACCAGAATGCGATCGCCGCGATGGACGCTGGCCGCTTCGCCGCCGAGCTGGCGCCCGTCACCGTCCGTGACGCGAAGGGCCGCGAGACGATCGTCTCCCTCGACGAAGGCCCCCGCCGGGACTCGAGCATCGAGGCCCTGGC
>DATCBF010000337.1:0-2536 GCA_036512025.1 Solirubrobacterales bacterium | reverse complement strand
TGGCCGACATGAAGATGGAGATCGACGCCGCCCGCCTGCTGGTCTGGCGTGCCGCCTGGATGGGCCGCAGCGGCCAGAAGTTCGAAAACGCCGAGGGCTCGATGTCGAAGCTGAAGGCCGGCGAGGTTGCCGTCTGGTCGACCGAGCGAGCGATTCAGATCCTCGGCGGCAATGGCTACACCCGCGAGTTCCCGGTCGAGCGGATGCATCGCGACGCCAAGATCTACACGATCTTCGAGGGGACCTCCGAGATTCAGCGGCTGGTCATCTCGCGGGCTATCTCGGGCGTGCACGTCAAATAAGAGCCTCCACAGTTGGGTGGAGTGAGGACCGGGCTCCTCTCGACAGCCCCAGGTCAATTGCTTGCCGCGAGACGAAGCGTGTCGGCCGCGGTGAATTCGCATTTTGTTGCGCATAGTGAGACAAACCGCGAATGGGTTCTGCCGTGGAGCGTCGACTCGTGTTTGAGCCGAACTTCGGCGCTACTTTTCGCGGCGCTTGAGCCCTGTTTTGCGCAACCGCTTCGCGGCCTGCACTTCTTTTTTGTCCGAGCCTTTCTTCTCCGGGCCCGGAGTCTCCAGCGTCGCCGGTAGTCCCTCAAAGCGCGGCTCCGAGAGGAACGCGGCCAGGCCCTGTTTGCCCATCTCTCCTTTGCCGATGTTGGCGTGGCGGTCGCGACAGGAGCCGAGCGGAGCGGCGGCATCGTTTACATGGACGCACTGGAGGCGATCTAGGCCAACCTTTTCGTCGGCTTCCTTGAGGACTCCGTCGAGGTGCGATTCGTCGGTGATGTCGTAGCCCTGGACGAAGAGGTGGCAGGAGTCGAGGCAGAGGCCGAGCCGCTTGCCGCCTCCGGCTCGGTCGATCAGCTCCGCCGTCTGGTCGAAATCGCGGCCGAGCAGGCCTTTGTGGCCGGCGGTCTGCTCTAGCAGCAACGGGCAGCTGTCGCTGTCTTTGAGCGCCGCCGCAATCACCTTGGAGGCGCGTTTGATCGAAGGGCCCAGCTCCTCGCCTTTCTGCGCTCCGGGGTGCAGGACGACGCCGGCGGCGCCGATCCCGTCACCGATCCGCAACGCGTGGGTGAGCGAGGCCAGCGACTTCTTGCGCAGCTCGGCGTCGGTCGTCGCGCAGTTGATCAAGTAGACGGCGTGAATCACGACCGCTTCCACCGGCGAGGCGTCCATCGCCTCCCGAAAAGCCGCAAAGTCCTCGTCTCCATAGCGGGTCGGCCGCCACATTCGCGGGCTCTGGTGGAAGATCTGGATCGATTCGCAGCCAAGACCGGCTCCGCGTTCGACCGCCTTGTCCAGCCCGCCGGCTGTGGAAACATGCGCGCCGATCAACATGACCTCAGACCTCCGACTTAGATTTGCTCCCTCGCCGACCGGTGCGCTGCACATCGGCGGGGCGAGGACGGCACTCTATAACTGGCTCGCGGCACGCCATTCGGGCGGCGAGCTGGTGCTCAGGATCGAGGACACCGATCGCGAGCGCTCGACCGAGGCCAATGTCGAGCAGATCCTCGACGCGATGCGCTGGCTGCAGCTGGATTGGGACGAGGGGCCTGTCTCGCAGGCCTCGCGGTCCGAGCGCCACGCGAGCGCCCTGCGGCGCCTGCTCGACTCTGGCGCCGCCTATCACGACGCGGCGACCGCGAAGGACGTCGAGGCCTGGAAGGCAGAGCACGGGGCCGACCGCGGCTACCGCGGAGTCCCGACCAGCGATGCCGGCGCCGCCATCCGCCTTCGGGTCCCCGACGACGGCGAGACCGTGGTCGACGACTTGATCCGCGGCGAGGTGCGATTCCCCAACCGCAGCTACGACGATTTCGTGATCGCCCGCGGCGACGGCTCGGTTCTCTACAACTTCGCCGTCGCGGTCGACGATGCGGAGATGGGGATCTCAGAGGTGGTCCGTGGCGACGATCACCTCTCAAACACGCCCAAGCAGCTACTCGTCCTCGCTGCCCTCGGGCACGAGGCGCCGCGCTACGCGCACCTGCCTCTGCTGCATGGCCCGGACGGGAAGAAGCTCTCAAAGCGCCACGGCGCGGCCTCAGTCCAGGAGCTGCGGGACTCCGGATACCTGCCGGCGGCGGTGCGCAACTATCTCGCCCTGCTCGGCTGGGGCACCGATGACGACACAACCCTGATGTCGACCGAGGAGCTGGTCAGGCGGTTCCAGGTTGAGGACGTGGGCAGGGCGGCGGCGATCTTCGACGAGAAAAAGCTGCGCTGGATCAACGGCCGCTTTATGCGCGAGATGGCGCTCGACGAATACACGACAGCTGTCGCCCGCCATCTCGGTCGCGATGATGACGAGCGGTTGCGGAAGGCCTGCGAGATCGTTCAGGAGAAAGCGCAGACGCTCGAGGAGGTGTGGGTCTTGATCCGCTTTTTGTTTGAGCCACCGGTCGACGATCCGAGGGCGTGGGACAAGGTGATGAAAGAGGGGGCACGAGCGGTGCTGGAAGCGGCAGGCGAGGCGCTGAGAGGAGCCAACAGCTTCGACCCTGACTCGGTCGAGGCGGCGTTTT
>DATCBF010000336.1:0-2058 GCA_036512025.1 Solirubrobacterales bacterium | reverse complement strand
AGAAGGGGCTCTGCTCGAGCTTGACCAGCACCCGCCCACCATCGGGGGAGACCGCGGCCAGCCCAGTCGTCGCCCGCAGCGTCTCGTAGCCGACGAAGCGGGTCGGCGGCGCGTCGGCGGTGAAGCTCTGGACCCGCTCGTGGTGGTCCTCGGAGCCATGGGCGGTGGCAGAACCGACCCGGGCGCGCGTGCGCTGCTCCTCCATCAGCTCCTCGAAGCCGCCGTCGTCGACCGAGAGCCCCTGCTCGGCAAGCAGCTCCTTGGTCAGGTCGTACGGGAAGCCATAGGTGTCGTGGAGCTTGAAGGCGTCGGCGGCGTCGATCCAGGAGGTCTGGGACTCTTTTGCCTCGACGATCAGCCTCTCCAAAAGCTCGGTTCCGCGCTCCAGGGTGCGGCCGAAGCTCTCCTCCTCGTCCCCGACCCAGCGCTCGATCGTCGCCCGCTCCGCCACCAGCTCCGGGTAGGCCTCCCCCATGACCTCGATCGCGCGCTCGGCAAAACGTCCCAGCCAGGGAGCCTCGAGGCCCAGCGTCCGCCCCTGCTGGATCGCGCGGCGCATTATCCGCCGCAGGATGTAGCCGCGGTCCTCGTTAGAGGGGACGACGCCGTCGGCGATCAGGAAGGTGGCGCCGCGCGAGTGGTCGGCGACGATCCGCATCGCCCGTGTGATCGCGGGGTCGGCCCCGTAGGCGCTGCCCGACATCTCCTCGGCGAGGTCGATCAGCGGCCGCACCAGATCGGTGTCGAAGACCGAGGGGACGTCCTGGAGGATCGCCGCCATCCGGTCCAAGCCCATGCCGGTATCGATGTTTCGCATCGGCAGCTCGCTCAGAGCGCCGTCCTCGGCGAGGTTGTAGGTCATGAAGACGTGGTTCCAGAACTCGAGAAAACGATCGGTGTCGTCACCGGGCCGCTCCCCGGCGGCGCCGAACTCCTCACCGCGGTCGAGGTAGAGCTCCGAGCAGGGGCCGCAGGGGCCGGTCGGACCGGCCTGCCAGAAGTTGTCCTCGCGGCCAAGGCGCACGATCCGCTCGTCCGGCAGGCCGACCCGACGCCAGATCTCGATCGCCTCTTCGTCCGGCCCGAGCCCAAGCTCCTCGTCGCCACCGAAGACGGTGGCCCAGATCCGCTCGGGGTCCATCCCGAAGCCCTCGGTCGAGAGCTCCCAGCCCCAGGGGATCGACTCCTCCTTGAAGTAGTCGCCAAAGCTCCAGTTGCCGAGCATCTCGAAGAAGGTGAGGTGGCGGGCGGTGTTGCCAACCTCCTCGATGTCGGTGGTGCGGAAGCATTTCTGGACGTCGGTGACGCGCTTGGCGGGCGGCTGGCCACGACCGAGGAAGTAGGGCTTGAAGGGCTGCATGCCGGCGGTGGTGAGCAGGACCGACGGATCGTGCGAGGCCGGCACGAGCGAGGCCGAGGGGACGACCTTGTGCCCCCGCTCCCTGAAGAACGAGAGGTAGGTGTCGCGGATCTCCTGCGCCTTCATCTGAGGCAGAGCCTAAGCACTATCGTCGGCGCTTGGAGCGGCGTCAGGCCGCGGCGGCGATCGTGCCGTGGCCGACGATCGCCTCGCCGGCCAGCAGGACCGCGGTCTGGCCCGGGGAGACACCGGCAAAGGCTTCGGCGAGCGCCACCTCGAGGGTCGCATGGCGGCCGCTCTCGGCCGGCGGAATCGCCGCCGGAATCAAGCGTGAGTGATAGCGCAGGCGGATCGCGTCGACGCAGGCGCCGTCACGGTGGAGCACGGCATTGCGGATGCGCACAGTGCGCGCTTCCAGCTCCTCGCGACTGCCGACCGTGACCGTGTTGGCATCGGCGTCGGTGGAGAGCACGTAGAGCGGCTGGGGGGCGGAGACGCCGATGCCGCGGCGCTGACCGACAGTGAAGTTGTGGTGGCCGTCGTGGCGGCCGATCGTGCGGCCGGCGCGGTCGAGCAGGGCGCCGTCGCGCTCGCGCAGGCCGCCGTGCCGGCGCAGGAACTGCTCCTTGCCCTGGCCGGCGAGAAAACAGAGGTCCTGGCTCTCGGGCTTGCGGGCGACGGTCAGGTTGTGGCGGGCG
>DATCBF010000335.1:0-5209 GCA_036512025.1 Solirubrobacterales bacterium | reverse complement strand
GTCGATCACGTAATTTCGCCCGTCGGCGCTGAGCTGAATCGAGATCGTGGTCGGTTCCGCCCCCCCGGCAAGAACGACGTCATAAGTTTCCGTCGCCGTGGCAGGTCCGGGCAGAAGAACCTGTGTCGCCACGATCAGCGCCGCGACTGAAAAAAACTTCCTCATCAACCTGGGAACAACACAACCTTGCCGACGTTGCGGCGCTCGGCGATGAATTTATGCGCGTCGCCGGCGCGCTCGAAGGGAAATGCCTCGGCGACAACGGGATCGAGGCGCCCCTCGGCAAGATCGGCCAACAGCGGCTCGGTCAGTCGCTCGAGGCTGCCCTCACGGTCCCACCAGTGCAGCATGTTGAGTCCGAAAACCCCTTTGTTCTCGTTCATCAAAGTCAGGCTCTTCCACCATGGCATCGTCGAAAACGGCATCTTCACGAGGCTTTTCAACGCCGCTGGGATGTCGCGGCCGCGTTCGTTGGTCGCCTCGGACAGCCCGTACATGACCATCCGCCCACCGGCACGGAGCAGGCGGTAGTCCTTGCGGAAGGAGGTGGGCCCGATCGCATCGATCACGAGGTCGACGCCCTCTCCCCCGGTCAGCCGCATCGTCTCCTTCTCGAAGTCCTGGCTGCGGTAGTCGATCGCGTGGGTGACGCCCTGGGCGCGGATCGCATCGTGCTTGGAGGGGGAGGCGGTGCCAAATATCTCAGCGCCGATGTTGCGGGCGATCTGAGTGGCGGAGATGCCGACCCCACCCGCCGCGGCGTGGATCAGGACCCGATCCTTCGGCATCAGGCCTCCCATGACCACCAGTGCCGCGTAGGCAGTCCCGTAATTGACCGGGAAAGCGGCGCCCTGCTCGAAGCTGAGATTGGCGGGCAGCGGCAGCACCTGTGCCTCGGGGGCGCTGACCAGCTCAGCCTGGCCGCCAAAGCGAGTGCCGGAGATGACGCGGTCGCCGACCTTGTGGGCACTGACGCCGTCGCCGACCGACTCGACCTCGCCCGCGACCTCGTAGCCGAGCACGCAGGGGGGCTTGGGCGAGTCGGGGTAGAGGCCGACTCGAGCCATCGTGTCGGCGAAGTTGATGCCGGCGGCCTTGACCGCGATTCGAACTTCACCGGGCCCGACGGCGGGGTCGGGCATCTCGCGCACCTGCATCACCTCAGGGCCACCCGTACCTGTCAGAACCACAGCCTTCATGTCGTAAGCCTAGAGGTCAACCGAGCGGCCGACCTTAAACCCGTCGACCTGGAGGATCTTCTCGATCGTCTCCTCGCGGACCGGCGCATCGGTCGTCAGCGCCATCACAGCGCTCTCTCCACCGTGCTCGGCGCCGACTGCGGCGGAGATGATGTTGACCGACTCCTCGCCGAACATCGTCCCGACTTTGCCGATCATCCCGGGGCGATCGGCGTAGCGAAAGACAGCGAGATGCTCGGCGAACGGAAGGTAGAAGCTCTCGCCCCAGGCGGAGACCAGATATGGCTCGTTACGGGGGCCGACACCGGTCCCCGCGACCTCGACCTCACCGTCGCTGGAGTGCAGGCGCACGGTGACCAGCTCGGTGAAGTCCTCGGCGCTGGAGTCCTTGGTCTCAATCAACTCGATCCCGCGCTCCTCGGCCATCTGCGGCGCGTTGACGAGGTTGACCGGCTCCTCCGTGTGGCCGGAGAGGATCCCGACCAGGACCGCGATCCCCAGCAGGCGGGTGTCGTGGGCGGCGATACGACCGCGAAACTCGGCGGTGACGCGGTCGACAGACCCGCCTCCGAGGCCCTGGGCAAGGCGGCCGAGCTTCTCGCAGAGGGGCACGAACGGCGCCAGCGCCTCCATCTCCTCCGGGCGGACGGCGGCGATGTTGACCGCGTTGGTGACGACCCCGCCGGTCAGGGCGGCGGTGACCTGCTCGGCGGTGACCACACCGGCGCGGTCCTGCGCCTCAGCGGTCGAGGCGCCCAGATGGGGCGTGACGACGACATCGGGACGGGCGAAGACCGGGTGCTCGGTGAAGGGCTCCGAAGGGAAGACGTCGAGCGCGGCGCCGCCGACCTTGCCGGACTCCAGCCCGTCGACAAGCGCGTCGAGGTCAATCAGCTCACCCCTGGCGCAGTTGACGACGCGGGCGCCGGGCTTCATAGCGGCGATCGCCTTGGCGTCGATCAGGTCGATCGTCTCCGGCGTCTTGGGGACGTGCAGGGTGATCACGTCGGAGCGCTCGAAGACCTCCTCGACGCTGCCCATGCCCTCGACCCCGAGCTCTTTGAAGCGCTCGGCCGAGACGAACTTGTCGAAGGCGACCACGTCCATCTCGAAGCTCTGGGCGCGCTTGGCGACGAGCTGTCCGATCCGGCCGAAGCCAATCACGCCAAGTGTCTTGCCGTAGAGCTCGGCGCCCTTGTACTTGGCCCGATCCCAGCGGCCGTCGACCAGCGAGCCGTGCGCCTGCGGGACGTTGCGGAAGAGGGCCAGCATCAGAGCCAGTGTGTGCTCGGCGGCGGCAACCGAGTTCGACTCCGGGGCGTTGGCGACGATGATGCCGCGGCGGGTGGCGGCGGGGATGTCGACGTTGTCGACGCCGGTGCCGGCGCGGCCGATCACCTTGAGGTTGTCGGCTCGCTCGATCAGGTCGGCGGTCAGCTTGGTGGCGGAGCGGATCAGGATCGCGTCGTAGGCGCCGATCGCCTCGCCCAGCTCCTCGTTCGACATCTCGAGGCCGAGGTCGACGTCGAAGTTCGCCCGCAGCAGGTCGACCCCCGAGTCGGCGATCTTCTCCTTGACGAGGACCTTCATCGCGCTGCCTCGGCCACGTTCTCGACCACCCAGTCGATGCAGGCGGTGAGTGCCTCGACGTCGGCCGGCTCGACCGCCGGGAACATTCCGATCCGCAGCTGGTTGCGTCCCAGCTTGCGGTAGGGCTCGACGTCGACGATCCCGTTGGCCCGCAGGGTCGCGGCGACGACGGCGGCATCGACGGCGTCGTCGAAGTCGATCGTGCCGACCACCAGCGAGCGTTTGGCCGGGTCGGCCACGAAGGGGCCGGCGAACGCGGTCCGCTCGGCCCAGCCGTAGAGGTGCCCAGAGGAGGCGCCGGTGCGCTGCACACACCAGTCGAGGCCGCCACCCTCGAGCATCCACTCGATCTGGTCGGCAAGCAGCAGCAGCGTCGCCAGCGCCGGGGTGTTGTAGGTCTGGTTCTTGCGTGAGTTCTCGACTGCCGTCTGCAACGAGAGGAAGCCGGGCTGCCAGCGGCCATCGGCGCCGTCGAGCTGCTCAATCCTGGCCAGCGCCGCCGGGCTCAGCAGCGCCAGCCAGAGCCCGCCGTCGGCCCCGAAGGCCTTCTGCGGAGCGAAGTAGTAAGCGTCGGCCTGACCGACGTCGACCGGCAGGCCGCCGGCGCCCGAGGTGGCGTCGACCAGGACGAGCGCGTCGCCGGCGCCCTCGGGACGACGCACGTCGACCATCACGCCGGTGGAAGTCTCGTTGTGCGCCCAGGCCAGCACGTCGGCCGCCGGGTCGGCGACGGGAGCCGGCGCCTCGCCGGGCTCGGCCTCGATCACAATCGGGTCGTCGAGAAAGGGCGCCGCCGCGGTCGCCTTGGCGAACTTCTGCGAGAACTCGCCGTAGGTGAGGTGGAGCGCTCGATCGCGGACCAGCCAAGCCGTGGCCGCGTCCCAGAAAGCGGTCGTGCCGCCGTTGCCGAGGGCGACCTCATAGCCGTCGGGAAGCCTGAAAAGCTCGCCGAGACCCGCCTGCACGCGCCCGACCATGTCCCTGACCGGCGCCTGGCGATGCGAGGTCCCCATCAGCTTCGACTGCTCGGCCAGCCTGGCCAGCGCCGCGGGGCGGACCTTGGACGGGCCGCAGCCAAAACGGCCGTCGGCGGGCTTGAGGGCGTCGGGGATCGTCGCCGACGCGATTGTCGCGGTCATCGGAGGTCGCCTGCGGGATCGGTTGAAGAAGCCATCGCGGCGACAGGTTATTGACAGGCGCGGGTGGACTCCGCCCGGGGTCGCGGATAGGCTGGCCACGCTGCTGAATTAGGCAGGGTCAAACGAGAGGGGAGCACGATGTACCCAGTCGAGTACGAGGCGGATTTCAATCCGCATCCGAGCCGAGGGACGACGTTCTTCAGGATCATCTTGGCGATCCCATGGATGATCGTCGGCCTCGTCTACGGGATCGCGTTCGCCTTCACCCACTTCTTCGCCTGGGTGGCGATCATCGTCGTCGGTCGCTACCCGGCCGGGCTCTACAGCTTCAACGCCGGGGTGATCCGCTACTTCGTCCGCACCGAGGCCTGGCTCTACCTCCAGACCGACGCTTGGCCTCCCTTCGGCATCGCCGACGACCCCAGCTACCCGATCCGGGTCAACTTCGCGCCCGCCGCGGAGCGCCAGAGCCGGCTGAAGGCGCTCTTCCGGCTGATCTTGGCCCTGCCGATGCTGATCCTCTCCTACGCGATCAACTACATGCATCTCTGGGTCGGGGTCGCAGCCTGGCTGACGATCGTCTTCCGCGGTTACCTGCCCGAGGGCATAAATAACGCCCTCACCTTCATCAACAGCTTCTACGCCCGCCTCTACGGCTACATCGCGTTCACCACGGACGCCTACCCGCCGGTCGGCATCGAGGCCGCCGGCCCGGCAGGCGGCATCGCCCCGACCCCTCCCCCGGTCCCGCCCGCGGCGCCGGCCGTCTAGGACCAGGCGATGAGCGAGACGACAACGGAGAACGTGACCAAGGGCGACGGCTACGCGGTCGCCAATCTCGAGGACCTCGGCCAGGGGCCGGGGTTCCGCAAGATCCGCAAAGAGCTGGGGGTGACGGCGTTCGGCGTCAACGCAATCGTGTTGCCGCCGTCGTATGAGACCGGCAGCCACTACCACGACGAGCAGGAGGAGCTGTACTTCCTGCACAGCGGCCGGATCGTGATCACTTTCGGCGACGGCTCCGCCCACACTCTCGACCCGGGCGGTCTCGCCTGGGTCGATGCCTCAACCGTGCGCAAGGTGGGGAATCCGAGCGACAGCGAGGAGGCGGTCTACGTGATCGTCGGCGGGAAAGACGGCTACGTGGGTCGGGACGGTAAACAGCCCGAGGGCGAGACTCAGCGCTGAGGGCTGGGGCGCCCGGTCGGTCCCTGGGCGAATTGCGGCGCCCGCCTATGGCGGGCCTGCCGGAGGTGAGTGCGCGGCTTCGCCGCGCTTCTA
>DATCBF010000334.1:0-4278 GCA_036512025.1 Solirubrobacterales bacterium | reverse complement strand
GGGTGGCGCCTGACCTCGACGAGCGCGACGACATCCTCTCGCTGATGGTCGCCGCTCGCCACGAGGACGGTAGCCCGATGAGCGAGGCCGAGATCCGCGACGAGCTGCTCACCCTTCTCGTCGCCGGCCACGAGACGACCGCGACCGCGCTCTCCTGGGCGATGGAGCGCCTCACCCGCCACCCCGAGAAACTGGAGCGCCTGCGCGCCGAGACGCTGGCCGACGAGGAGGCCTACCTGACGGCGACGATCCAGGAGACGCTGCGCCTGCGCCCGGTGATCGTGCTCGTGATCAGGCACCTGACCGAGCCGGTTGAGATCGGCGGCTACGAGCTGCCCGCCGGAGTCAAAGTCACCCCCTGCATCCACCTCGTCCACCGCGACCCCGAGATCTACCCCGACCCGCACAGCTTCCAGCCCGAGCGCTTCCTCGACAACCCGCCGGGCACCTACACCTGGATCCCCTTCGGCGGCGGCGTCCGCCGCTGCCTCGGCGCCTCCTTCGCACAGTTCGAGATGTCAGTCGTCCTCCGCGAGCTGGTCAAGCGCCACCAGATCCGCCCGGCAAGCCCCGAGTCCGAGCGCCCCTTCCGCCGCGCGATCACCGAGACGCCCAGGCACGACGCCGAAGTGATCCTCGGCTAAAGACGGGGCGCGCCGTGACCTCGAGGTCGCACTCAGCTGTAGTTGGTCAGCGCGATGAGCGACCCATCTGAGCTGCGGAAGTAGACGCTGTGGCCAGGTGCTCCCAGTTTCTCGACTGGGGCATCGACGGGCTCGAACCCGTTCTGCCGCAGCTGCTCGATCAGTCCCGCTCCGGTGACGCTCGGGGGAGGCTGGGGGGCCGGAGGCGTTGCGGCGGCGCTCCTGAATACGGCCAGAAGCGCCGCCCCGAGCACGTAGAGGATCGCCACCACTGCGATCTCTCGGCCATTCAGCCCATCTCCGCCGGAGAGGATCGCGTAGGTGAGGAGGATCGCCAGCAGGGCGAGCAAGGCCAGGGTCGCGTTGCGCAGCAGGAGCACGTTGCCGCTGTCGCCATTTGATCGCAGGCCGAGCAGGAGGGAGGCGTGCGCTCCGGCGAAGGCGAGCAGCGCCATGACCGCAATCACCTTCCCGGTCCCCTCACCAGGATGGCCCCAGATCGAGACCGCGATCTCGGCCACGGCGAGGGCTGAAGCGATTGCCGTGAGGTAGCCAAGCCCGGCCAGCTCCGGCCGGTTCCTGGTCAGGCTGATGCCGGCCATCGCTGTCAGCAGGAAGAAAACCGCGGCGAGCGCCATGCCCATAGCCTGAACGCGCCCGTCGGAGAAGCCAGAGTGGCTCGCGATCTTGACGATCAGGGCAGCTGCGCCCAGGCAGAGAAGCACGCCCAAGGCCACGCTTGTCTGATTACGTCTGCCGCTCACGACCGCAGCCTAAAAGAACGACCTTGGAGTCGTAGCCGGCTTCAGCGGATCGTCAGTGGCGGCTTGGGGCGAGGATGCCCACGACGGACCCCCTCAGATCAGCCGCAGCCGGTGTTGTTGCCGCAGCTCGAGCACGTGTAGCAACTGCCAGTCCGCTGCATCATGCCGCCGCACTGCTCGCAGGCGGGGCCGAGGTCGAGGCCGGACATCTTGGCCGGGACCACCGGTGGGGTTTCGGTGAAGGCAGATGCCGCGGGGACGGCTGCGGCGCTCGCCTTCTTCTCGGCGCCGTTGCCGTTGCCGGGCTTGGAGTGGCCGTTGGCCGGGCCGGCGGTGCCGCCGCTGGTGTCGATGCCGAGGCCGAGCTGGGATGTCTCCGCATCCTGTTTGGCACGAACCTCCTGGGTCATGATGCCGAGTTCCTCGAGGGTTTCGGTGTCCTCGATGAAGCGGCTCGCGACCCAGCGCATGATGTAGTCGGGCAGCGATTTGGCGAAGGGGATCTCCGGGTTGCCGGTGATGCCCTCCGGCTCGAAGCGCATGTAGCTGAACTTGCGCACAAAGTCTTCAAGCGGGACCCCATACTGGAGCCCGAGCGAGATCGCCGTCGCGAAGGCGTTCATCAGCCCCCGCATCGTCGAGCCCTCCTTGCCGATGTCGGTGAGGAAGATCTCCCCGACCGAGCCGTCGTCGTACTTGCCGGCGGTGATGTAGCCCTCGTGGCCGGCGATCGAGAACTTATGGGTGATCGATTCGCGCTCGCGCGGCATCCGCTTGCGCTCCGGCGGGGCGACGATCGCCTCTGGCTCGGCGCCCTTCTCGTCCTGGGCGTCGGTGCGCAGCGCCTGCGCCGTCTTCGAGCCGTCGCGGTAGATCGCCAGCGCCTTCAGCCCGCCCTGCCAGCCACGCGTGTAGGCGTCGGCGATGTCGGCGATGGTCGCGTCCTGCGGCAGGTTGACCGTCTTTGAGATCGCGCCCGAGATGAAGGGCTGGGTCGCGGCCATCATGTCGATGTGGCCGGTGTGGGAGATCGCCCGCTCGCCGACGGCGACGTCGAAGACGGGCAGGTGCTCGTCCTTCAGGCCCGGGGCGCCGATGATCGTGTTCTGCTCGGCGATGTGGGCGTTGATCTGCTCGATCTCGGCCTCCGAGTAGCCGAGCGTGCGCAACGCCGGCGGCACCGATTGGTTGACGATCGTCATTTTGCCGCCGCCGACCAGCTCCTTGAACTTGACCAGCGAGAAGTCGGGCTCGATCCCGGTCGTGTCGCAGTCCATCAGGAAGCTGATCGTCCCGGTCGGGGCCAGCACCGTCGCCTGCGCGTTGCGGTAACCGTGCGCCTCGCCGAGCTCGACCGCCTCCTCCCAGGCCTTCTGCGCCGCCTCCAACAGGTCGCCCTTGATCCCGGTCGGGTCGATGTCGTAAGAGGCGTCGCGGTGCATCCGCATCACCCCGTTGTGGGGCTCGCGGTTCTTGCCGTACTCGTCGTAGGGGCCGGTCGCTTCGCCGGCGATCAGCGCCGACTGGCGGTAGGCGCGGCCGGTCATCAGCGCCGTGATCGCGGCGGCGACGTTGCGGCCCGTGTCGGAGTCATAGGGCAGGCCGTCCGACATCAGCAGGGCGCCGAGGTTGGCGTAGCCGAGCCCAAGCTGGCGGAAGGCGTTGGCGTTGGCGCCGATCTCCTCGGTCGGGTAGCTGGAGTAGCCGACGACGATCTCCTGGGCGAGGAAGACGATGTCGACCGCGTGCTCGAACTCGCCGATGTCGAAGGAGCCGTCGGAGCGGCGGAATTTCATCAGGTTGAGCGAGGCCAGGTTGCAGGCCGAGTCGTCGACGTGCATGTACTCGCTGCAGGGGTTGGAGGCGTTGATCCGGCCCGACTCCGGGCAGGTGTGCCAGCGGTTGATGATCGTGTCGTACTGGACGCCAGGGTCGGCGCAGCGCCAGGCGGCATCGGCGATCTGGTTCATCAGGTCCCGCGCCGGCAGCGTCTTCGTCGTCGCGCCGCCCTGGCGGGCGAGCAGGTTCCAGTCCTCGCCGGCCTCGACCGCCTCCATGAAGTCGTCGGTGACGCGGACCGAGTTGTTGGCGTTCTGGTACTGGATCGAGGTGAAGCCCTCGCCGTCGATCGACATGTCGAAGCCGGCTTCACGCAGCGCTTCGGCCTTCTCCTCCTCTTTGGCCTTGCACCAGATGAAGTGCTCGACGTCCGGGTGGTCGATGTCGAGCACGACCATCTTCGCTGCCCGCCGGGTCTTGCCGCCGGACTTGATCGTGCCCGCCCAGGCGTCGGCGCCGCGCATGAAGGAGACCGGACCGGAAGCGGTTCCGCCTCTCGAGAGGGGCTCGTTCGAGCCGCGGATGTTGGAGAGGTTGATGCCGGAGCCGGAGCCGCCGCGGAAGATGTTGCCCTCTTTGGTGTTCCAGGCGAGGATCGACTCCATGGTGTCCTCGACGCTGAGGATGAAGCAGGCCGAGCACTGCGGCGTCTCCTCGAAGCCGACGTTGAACCAGACCGGCGAGTTGAAGGCCGCCTTCTGGTTGAGCAGGATCGAGGTCAGCTCGGCCTCGAAGACGTCAGCATCCTCGGTGGAGGCGAAGTAGCCGCCCTCGCGACCCCAGTTGGAGATCGTCCCGGCGACGCGCCCGATCATCTGTTTGACCGAGGACTCGCGCTCGGGGCTGCCGATCTGGCCGCGGAAGTACTTCTGGGCGACGATGTTGGTCGCGTTCTGTGACCAGCTCTTGGGGAACTCGACCCCCCGCTGCTCGAAGGCCGGGCTCTCGGGATTGCCGATCACCGCATCGCGGATCTCCCACTCGATCTCGTCGAAGGGGTGAACGCCGGCGCTCGAAAACCGGCGTTCGAT
>DATCBF010000333.1:0-10647 GCA_036512025.1 Solirubrobacterales bacterium | reverse complement strand
GCCTTCTGCTGGCGGTAGTAGGCGATCGTCTTGCCGTCCGGCGAGATCCGCGGATTGGTCCCGTGCACAACCGTATGCGCGTGGGAGCCGTTGTCATTGGCCGCCCAGATCAGCGGGTTGAGGGTGTGGCGGGTGAAGACCAGCGTCGCCTGGGCGGCAGCGGGAAGCGCCAGAAGCGCGGCTACGGCGGCGAGCGCCGCGACCCATCTCAAATTCAGCTTGATTGACATGCCGCGATGGTACCCGCGACTTCGGCGGGCGGTGAGCGGGTCAGCCGGGGCCGACGATCGCCGCAGCAACGAGGCCGCCGCTGACGCCGAGGAAGGAGACGATCGCGAGAAGCCGATACCAGAGCCGTTTCTCGACGTCGGGACTGAAGGCGAGAGGCACGAAGAGAAAAGGATTGACCACGGTGCCGAAGACGAGAGCGGCGGCGATCGCGGACGGCAGCTCGGGGACCGCAAGGCCGACGCCGATCAGGATCAGGCCCATCATCACGTAGTCGAGGTGGACCTGGCGGATCCGCTGCGGGGCGACAATGCCGATCCGCCTGATCCACTCCGGCCTCTCCTCCCGCAGGACCATTGCCCAGCCCAGCAGCCCGCCCAGCGCGAGCTCGACCAGGCCGATCTGGATAACCCAGTCCACCCGATCAGAGCTCGGGGACGTCGGCGCCGTGGGGGGAGAAGGGCAGGCGATGGACCTCGGCCCAGCCGGCGCAGCGCTCTTCCAGAGCGGCTGTGACCTTGCCGGCATCCTGCCAGGTGGTCCAGACCAGCACGGTCGGGCCGGCGCCGGAGATGGTCGCTCCCAGCGCTCCCAGCTCGGTCGCGCCGTCGACCAGCTGCATCGAGCGGGGGTAGAGGTCGCGGCGGCGATCCTGGTGGATGCTGTCGGCGAGTCCACGAGCGACGAGGTCGAGATCGGCGCGCTGCAGGCCGAGCACGAGCTGGGCCGCGGCGGCGACGTTGGCGACGGCGTCGCCGAGCGGCAGTTCGGCCGGAATCGCCCCACGGGCCAGCTCGGTCGAGATCTCCTCGGGCGGGATGACGACCACTCCCTCCAGGCCCCCGGGCGGATCGAAGCGGGCGGCGAGCGGAGCGCCCCCTTTCCCTCGGCCACAGATCACGAAGCCGCCATAGATCGCTGCGGCGACGTTGTCGGGATGGCCCTCCAGCGCGGTCGCGCGGGCGAGCATCTCCTCCTCGCTCAGGGCCAGCTCGAAGAGATGGTCGGCGGCGAAGAGGCCGGCAACGATCGCGGCGGCGCTGGAGCCGAGGCCGCGAGCGAGCGGAATCTCGCTGCGCAAGCGGAAGGCGATCCCGTCGGCAGGGTGCAGCGTCTCGAACGCCCGCACCACCAGGTTGTCACGCCCGGTGGAGACATCGAGGCCACCGGGATCAAGCGAGAACTCACCGGCCTCCTCCACCTCCAGCTCCATGAACATCGAGACGGCCGCGGCGAGCACGTCGTAGCCCGGCCCGAGGTTGGCCGAGGAGGCGGGAACGCGAATCAATCGGTGTCGAGTGGTCACCGGCGCTCAGTTGAAGAGAGCGCGCTCGACCGCGCTGAGGTCGTTGAGGCAGTTGATCACGGCGGGGGCCTTGCCAAGCGCGGTGTCGGGGTCCTTGAGCCCGTGGCCGGTGAGGACGCAGACGACCGACTCGGGCGGTGCGGCGCCCTCGACGGTGGGCAGGCCGTGAGCGAGCAGGCCGGCCACCGATGCCGCCGAGGCGGGCTCGCAGAAGACCCCCTCGGTCGCGGCGAGCCAGCGGTAGGCATCGAGGATCTGCTCGTCAGAGACCGCGGCGACCCGCCCCCGCGAGCCGGTGAAGGCGGTCATCGCCTCCTCCCAGCGGGCCGGGTTGCCGATCCGGATCGCCGAGGCGACCGTCTCGGGGTTGGCGACCGGCGAGCCGCTGACCAGCGGCGCCGCGCCCTCGGCCTGGAAGCCGTAGAGGATAGGCGGCGGCTTGGTGACCTCCACCTTGTCGAGGTGGCGCTCTCCCGCCGCCTCCTGGAAGCCGCGCCAGTAGGCGGTGACGTTGCCGGCGTTGCCGACCGGGATCGCCAGCGCGCCAGGCATGTCGCCCAGCTCCTCGACGACCTCGAAGGCGGCCGTCTTCTGCCCTTCGATCCGATAGGGGTTGACCGAGTTGACGAGCTCGATCGGGTGCTTCTGCGCCAGCTCGCGGACGATCGTCAGCGCGTCGTCGAAGTTGCCCTGCAGCGCGATCACCCGCGCCCCGTGCATCAGCGCCTGGGCGAGCTTGCCGATCGCGATCTTTCCCTCCGGCACGATCACCGCGCCGCGCAACCCCGCCCGCGCCGCGTAGGCGGCGGCGCTGGCGGCGGTGTTGCCGGTCGAGGCGCAGATCACCGCCTCCGCCCCGCGCCCCTTGGCGCGGGAGACGGCGACGGTCATGCCACGGTCCTTGAAGGAGCCGGTCGGGTTGGCGCCCTCAAACTTGAGGTAGGCCTTGACCCCGATCCGCTCGGAGAGTCGCGGCGCCTCGATCAGCGGCGTCGAGCCCTCGTTCAAGGTGACGATCGGGTCGCCAGGCTCGAGCGAGAGCCGGTCCCGGTAACGCTCGATCAGCGGCACGGTCACGGGAGCGGCTGTTCCTCGATCACGCGGATCGACCGCGGCGCGGAGCGCATGTAGTCGAGGGTCGCAATCTGCTCGATGGCGGCGGCAAACCGCGACTCGAGGCACTCGTGCAGGACCATCACAAGACTGGCGTCGTCGTCGACGCCGCGCTGGACGACGCTCTTGACCGAGATCTCGTTGTCGCCGAGCAACTGCGCGATCTCAGCCAGCACCCCGGGCTGATCGGCGACCTCGAGGTGCAGGTAAAACGAGGAGGCCACGTCGCTGACCATCGAGAGGTTCTCGCGGGTCTCGTGGACCGGCGCATCGCCGGCGAGGATCGAGACGACATCGCCCAGCACCGCCGAGGCGGTCTGGACGCCGCCGGCGCCCGGCCCCGACATCGTCACCTCGGTGATCGCCGGCGCCTCGACCATCACCGCGTTGAAGGGGCCGCCGATCGGCGAGAGCGGGTGGCCGGCGTAGAGGAAGCAGGGAAAGACGCGGACACTGATGCCGGCGCCCCGTCGCTCGGCGACGCCGAGCAGCTTCAGCGAGAGGCCCAGCTCTTTGGCGTAGGCGAGGTCATCGGGCTTGATCTGTTCGATCCCCTCGTACGCAACCTCGTCGAAGGCGACCGGGGTGTGGAAGGCGAGTCGGGCGAGGATCGCCATCTTCGCCGCGGCGTCGGCGCCGTTGACGTCGTCGGTCGGGTCCGCCTCGGCGTATCCCAGCTCCTGGGCGCGAGCCAGCGCCCCCTCGTAGGTGGCGCCGGTGGCCGCCATCTCGGTGAGGATGAAGTTGGTGGTGCCGTTGACGATGCCGAAGACCCTGGCGATGTCGGTGACGCCGAAGCTCTCCTGGATCGTGCGCACGATCGGGATCACCGCCGCGACGGCGGCCTCGAAGCGAAGCTGCACCCCGGCCTCGCGGGCGATCGCAAACAGCTCATCGCCGTGAGTGGCGAGCAGCTGCTTGTTCGCGGTGACGACAGGCTTGCCGGCCCGCAGCGCGTCGAGCACGAAGTCGCGGGCCGGGTCGGTCCCCCCCATCAGCTCGACGATCAGGTCGGAGCGGCCGAGGATCTCACCGAAGTCGCCTTCCTCACGAGTCAGAACGCCACAGATCTCCGGCCTGCGCCCGGTCGCCGCCTCGACCGCGCCGGCGCGCTCGGCCAGCAACTCGGCGAAGGCGGCGCCGACCGTGCCGTGGCCGAGCAACCCGATGCGCACGGGTTTGGAGGAGTCCTCAGACATCGCGGGAGGTGAGGTCCTCGTAGGTCTCGCGGCGGACGACCACGCGCGCCTCGCCGTCACGGCAGAAGATCACCGGCGGCCTCGGCACCCCGTTGTAGTTGCTGGCCATCGCGTAGCCGTAGGCGCCGGTCGCCGGGGTGACGAGGACGTCACCGACCGCCGGGCCGGCCAGCATCACGTCGCGGACGAGGATGTCGCCGGACTCGCAGTGCATGCCGGCGATCGTCGCCAGGCTCTCGGGGGCGGCGCCGGCGCGATCGGCGATCAGGGCTTCGTAGCGCGATCCGTAGAGCATCGGGCGCATGTTGTCCGACATGCCACCGTCGACCGCGACGTAGGTGCGAACCCCCGGGATCTCCTTGACTGTGCCGACGCGGTAGGCGGTGATCCCGGCGTTGCCGACCAGCGAGCGGCCGGGCTCGACCAGGATCCTCACACCCTCGCCGAAGACCTCGGCCACCCCGCTCACCTTGACGTCGACATAGGAGTCGATCGCCGGCGGCTCGTCCTCGCTGGTGTAGGCAATCCCCAGCCCACCGCCGACGTTGACGATGCGGCACCAGTCACCGGCAAGCTCGCCAAGCGCCTCGATCGCCAGTTTGTAGGGCTCAAGCTCGAAGATCTGGGAGCCAATGTGGGCATGGAGCCCGGTCAGGTTGAGCTTGCCGGAGGCCAGGACCCGCTCGATCGCCCGCGCCGCCAGGCCATCCTCAAGCCCGAAGCCGAACTTCGAGTCGAGCTGGCCGGTCTGCACGTAATCGTGAGTAGAGGGCTTGATCCCGGGAGTGACGCGGATCAGAACGTCCTGGGGCCCGTCGAGCAGCCGCTCGCAGCGTTCGATCTCGTCGAAGGAGTCGAGGATCAGGTGGGCGACGCCGGAGCGAGCGGCAAAGAGGATCTCCTCGTCGCTCTTGTTGTTGCCGTGCATGTGGATGCGCGACGGGTCGAAGCCGGCTCGCAGCGCCATGTGCAACTCGCCGCCCGAGGCGACGTCGACCGAGAGGCCCTGCTCGGAAAAGAGCCGGTAGGCAGCGGTGCAGGGCAGCGACTTGGAGGCGAAGAGGATCTCGAAGTCGTCGGTGCGCCGGGAAAAGGCATCGCGGTAGGCGCAAGCACGGGCGCGGATGTCGTCCTCGGCGTAGATGTAGGCCGGGGTGCCGTGCTCGGCCACCAGCTCGACCACGTCACAACCCGCGATCTCGAGCCGGCCACTCTCGTTGATCCGGCTGCCCACCGGGTAGACCGGCGAGCCCTGGATCGGGTCCACCACTGCTCCTGCCTGTCCGTGCTCCGCCATGAGACGGGCATTGTGACGGTTAAGAGGCCGGCGCCGACTAGTGATGCGGGCTGAGCAGGCCGCTCACCGTTTCCACGGTTTTGTCGACGGTCTGGCCGACCACGGATTCGGGGCCGGCGACGCCGTTGACGACTTCTTCGGTGGTTTTGGTGACGCCGGTGCTTTCCAGCGTGCCGCCGACGGTTTTATTGACCCCCGACACGGTGTTGTTGACCGTGTTCACCACTCCGGCGCTGACGCTGCCTGAGCTGGGGCTGGAGCCGCCCGAGCCGGAGCTCTTGCCCGATGAGCCGCCTCCAGAGGAGCTGCCCGGGGAGGAGCCGGCGCTGGGGGCGTCGCTCCCCGATGAGCCCTCCTCTTTGACCGCCGGAGTGGAGGTGCCTTCCACAGGCGAAGAGCCGCCGGGAGAGCCCGTGTCGGCGATGCCTGGCCCGGCGCCCACGTCGGCCGCGCCAACCGCTTCCTGTGAGACGAGCGTGCCGCTGTGGCGCGCCTCGACCGGGCTCCTGCTCCCCCCGGATCGATCCGCCGTCAGCGCTGCGGTCGTGGCCGCTGTCGGGCTCGCGCCAGTGGCCGAAGCCTCCTCGGCCGACCTGCCCTGGGCGGTCTTGGCGCTATCGCTCCCTCCTCCCAGGTCCGCCAGGGGCCAGTTTTTGAACGCCTGGGCCGAGACCAACACGACGAAGGCCACCACGGCCACGGCGATCAGGGCCGTGCCGGACATCGCGCCTAGGAGATACGTTCGGGCCTGGCGAATCAAGTGGCCTCCGCCTCTTGGAATTGGATTCGTCCTGATCCAGCCTAGGCTCACCGGTTCGCTTCGGCATACCTATTAATTGGATTTCCGAGGAGTTTTCGGTAGACCCGGACCCGGGGCTAGAGGTAACCCATCGGATCGGTGACTTCACCGTCGATGCGAACCTCGAAATGCACGTGAGGGCCGAAGCAGTAGCCGGTGCAGTCGCTGAGGCCGATCACCTGGCCCTGGGAGACGTGCTCGCCGGGGGTCACCTCGAAGGTCTCCTGGTGGGCGTAACAGGTGGAGAGCCCGCCGCCGTGGTCGATGCAGGTGTAGTTGCCGTAGCCGCCGCTGGAGGACTCGGGCTCGGTGAAGATGACCGTGCCCGCCGCCGCCGCTCGGATCGGAGTCCCGCTCGGCACCGCGATGTCGATCCCCGGATGGAACTCGTAGCTGCCGTTGATCGTGCGCGGGCCGAAACCCGAGACGACCGGGCCGTTGACCGGCCAGATCAGGCCGCTCCCGTTGCCAGGCTGAATCGGGCCCGCGGCAAGGGGGACCGAGGAGGTGCCCATCAGCTGGGCCGCGATCTTGCCCTGGATCGCCGCCACAGAGCCGTCCAGCTCCTGCTCGTGCTTGCTGATCTGCGCCAGCGCCGCGACCCGCTTGCCGCGGGCCGCGACCAGGGCCGACTGCCGGCTCTGCACGGATGCGCGGGCGCTGGCGAGAGCCTGCTCTTCAGAGGCGATCGCGTCACGGGCTGCCTGGATCCGGTTCTTGGCGCCGCGCAGGTGGGCGACCGTCCGCTTCACCTCATCGCGCAGTTCCTTGACCCGGCCGACGACGGCGTCGTCCATCCCGTGGATCCGGTTCAGGTATTCGGTGCGATCGACAAGGTCGCTGTAGCCGCCCGATTCGAGGATCACGTTGAGCACGTCGGGAGTGCCGGTTTCATAGATCGCGACAAGACGTTCGCGCAGAGCCACCAATGCCCGTTTGAGATGAGCGCGCATCGCCGCCAGCCGTTTCTTGGCAACGTCGAGCTGGGCGACGGCGTGGTCGAGTTCACCCTGCTTGACGGCGAGCCGGGCGCGGACGCCGGCCTCCTGGTTGCGAAGGGTCGCGACCTCGGTCGTGAGACGGTCGATCTGGTCGCCGTAGCGGCTGATCGTCGAGGTCAGAACGCCTTTCTTCTCGCGCACCTTGGAAAGGGTCGCTTCTTTGCCCTCGAGCTTGGACTGAAGATCCGTGGCGGCGGCGGTGACGGGAAGGAGCAGCGCGACAAGCGCCGCCACCGTGGCGAAGCTCGCCACCGTGGCAAAGCGGGACTTGGACATCGGGCGAGGCTAGCTCACCTCCCAAGCGACGCCCGCGGCGAGAAAAGCCCTGCAACCGGGCTTGCGCTCACCCCTCGCCGGGCGCGTTTTCGACCGTCAACAGACCTTCCTCCGCCCCCTCCTCCATCTGCAGGGTGGTGTGCTCGATGCCGAACCGCTCCTCGAGCAGAACCTCCAGGTGACGGCGGATCAGATCACGATCGGCGTCGCCGGTGACCACCACGTGGGCGGAGAGGGCGTCGAAGCCAGAGGTCACGGTCCAGACGTGCAAGTCGTGGACCGAACGCACCCCGTCGACCGCGCAGAAGGCGGCGCCGACGCTCTCGACGTCGACATCCGCGGGCGCCGTCTCCATCAGAACTTCGAGGGGCTCCTTGATCAAGCGCCAAGACGACCCGAGGACTAGGACCGAGATCAGCAAGCCGACGACCGGGTCGACGATCGCCGAGCCGCCGGCGAGCACGAAGGCCCCGGCGACGAGGACCCCGAGCGAGCCGAGGGCATCGGCGGCGCTGTGACGGAGCACGCCCTCGAGGTTGATGTCCTCGCGCTGGCCGCGGGCGAGGACGAAGGTGGCGGCGAGGTTGCCGCCCAGGCCAACCGCTCCGAGCGCCAGCACCCCGGCCCCGTCGATCGCGGGCGGGTCTCCGAGGCGCCCGATCGCGGCGACCGCGACCGCGACTCCAACGACGACCAGCAGCAGCCCGTTGACCAGCGCCGCCAGCACCTCCGAGCGCTGGTAGCCGAAGGTGCGGCGCCCTCCCGCCGGCCGCGAGGCGAGACCGGCGGCGACCAAGGCCAGCAAGATCGAGCCGACATCGGAGAGCAGATGACCGGCATCGGCCAAGACCGCCAGCGAGCCGGTGAGAACACCACCGACCGCCTCGACGACCAGCATCGCGACGTTGATCGCGAGCGCGATCCGCATCCGGCCACGGCTGTCGCCACGCCGGGCGTCGAGCGCGTGGGAATGTGAGCCGAACCCATGTGAGTGGTCATGCGAATGCACGCCCACGAGATTAGATGGCCGACGGGCTGAAACGGGAGTTATAGACCCGTTTCCGGCCCGTCGGCCGGAAAGGCTAGGCGGGGACCGGCTCCTTGGAAGGCTCGGCGCTCATCGCCTTGGCGGCAACTTCGGCGCCGAAGCCGAGGCGCTCGGCATATTCACGAGCCTGCATCCGTGAGATGACCATCCGCTGGATCTCCGCCGTGCCCTCGAACAGCTGGTAGATCTTGGCGTCGCGGAAGAACTTCTCCAGCGGGCACTCGGTGCTCCAGGCGTAGGGCCCGACCAGGTCCATCAGGGTGGTCGTCGCCCACATCGTCACGTCGCCGGCCTTGAGCTTTGACATCGAGCCCTGGCCGCCGGTCATCGGAACGCCGTTGCGGCCCATCCAGGCGGCCCGCTGGACCAGCAGGCGAGCCGATTCGATCTCCGTCGCGACGTCGGCCAGCGTCTGCTGGATCCGCTGCGCTTTCAGCATCGGCACTCCGCCTTCGGACTGGCCATCGAGGTACTCGAGCGTCCACTCGTATGCGGCCTGGGCGATGCCCAGGGCCGAGGCGCCGACCAGTGGCCGGGTGACCTCGAAGGTTGCCAGAGCATCGGCGCCTCGGGATTTCTTCCCTTCGCGGCCGCGCTGCAGCTTCTTCGTCAGCTTCTCCTCGCCGCCGAGCAGGTTCTCGACCGGGATACGGCAGTCCTCGAGCACGATCTCGGCCGTGTGCGAGGCGCGGATCCCGAGCTTGGACTCCTTCTTGCCCTGGCTGAGGCCCGGAGTGTCCTTGCCGACCACAAAGGACGCCTGGCCGCGGGTGCCCAGAGCGGGATCGACCGTGGCGACGACGACGTGGACGTCGGCGATGCCGCCATTGGTGATGAAGACCTTGGTCCCGTTGAGGATCCACTCGTCGCCGTCGCGCTTGGCCGTCGTCTTCAGGCTCTTGACGTCGGAGCCGGCCTGCGGCTCGGTCACCGCGTAAGCGCCGAGTTTGATCTCGTCACCGCTGCCGAAGCACTCGGGGACCCACTGCATGATCTGCTCAGGCGTGCCCGAGGCCGCGATCCCCGCAGCCGCCAGCCCCGAGCCCGAGATCGCCAGCGCAGTGCCGGCGCAACCCCAGTGGAACTCTTCGGCGGAGATCACCTGCATCTGCCCCTCGGAATCACCCGCGGAGCGCTGAATCGCCTCGAGGCCACCGAAGCCCTGTTTGCGCGCCTCTTTGATCACCTCCCAAGGAATGCTCTCCTCTTCGTCGTGCTTGCGTGCGGCCGGTCGAATCACGTCACGAGCGAACGTCCGGCAGCGGTCCTTGAACTCCAGCTGCTCATCGTTAAGTGCGAAATCCATGCGGTCCCTTCCTCGACGAAAACCGATTGACTGGTCAGTCAACCAGTCCTCCCAAAGAGTATCTGACCAGCCCGTTTCCGGGGCGCGTGTAGCGTTGCGGCCATGGCGCGGCGAAAGCAACCGATCAACGCCGGCGTGCCGGCGCCGAAACCGCCTGAGAACGACGAGACAGCCGTCCGGCCAGAGCCGACGACGGCGCCTCGATCAGAGCCGAAGAAGCCCACGCGGGAGCCGGCGCCGGCGCCTCCAAAAGCAGCCGCCGAGGAGCCGGTCACCGAGCAGATCGCCCTGCCCGACGCCAAGACAGCCGGCAAGGAGGCGGCTGCCAAAAAAGCCGAGGGCGAGCCGAGCCCCGCCTCGCCCTCACCGCCTCCCAACCAGCCGGCTCGCCCCAAGCGCAGGCGCAAATCGATCCCTTTCCCCCTCAAGCTGATCGCGGCGACCGTCGCTCTGGCGATCGCCTTCATCGTCGCCGCCATCCTCGGTGGACGCGGCTCTCACAGCAATGGCGCCCAGCCCGGCGCCGCGGCGCCCACCACCCCCGGCGGGCATAAGACAACCGCCCCGGCCGAGAAAGCGTCGGCCGAACTCGGCTACCCCGCCTTCGCCACCAAGAACACGACCCGCATCGGCGGCGAAGACTCGGCTGCCAACGCCGCCGGCGCTGCCCTGGCGACTTTTCCTTCGGCCACCGCGCGCCAGCGCCCGATCGCGGTCACCCTGGTCGGCGAAGAAGACTGGCAGGGAGCAATCGCCGCATCCGCCCTGATGGCGCTGCCGGTGCGGGCGCCGGTCCTGCTTTCGACACCCGGTGGCCTGCCGGACCCGACCGCAAAGGCCTTTGCCGCGCTCGACCCGCTGGGCAGCGGCTCGACCCTCGGGACACAGGCGTTCGTTGTCGGCGACGTGGCGACACCCAGCGGCCTGCTCCACGTCAAACACATCAAGGCGGGAGACCCGGCCACCACCGCGGTCGCGGTCGAGCGGGTTCGAGACCAGCTCTTCGGAGCTCCCAAACACATCGTGATCGCCTCCGATCAGGATTCTGCTTTCGCGATGCCCGCCGCGGCCTGG